>LJTR01000012.1 GCA_001303465.1 Phycisphaerae bacterium SG8_4 | reverse complement strand
ACGCGCAGCGAATTGCTCGGCTCGATCGTTACTCTGGCGCAGTCGCCGGGGGCAAGATTGGCGGCAGCCATCGCCGCTCCGGCGGCAGTTATTGCCGGTTGCATAGAGACTATCGCCGAAGAGGGCGAGAAACAGGCCGCATAAACTCAAGATACTGAACTGCCTGCGTGGCTGCCCCTGTTCTTCGTAACGGGGTTAAATGAGACGGTGGAGTCTCGGCTACCACGAGGCGCTGGAAAATAGGAGTTATTTGAAATGGCAGACGAAGAAAAGAAAGACACAGAAGCAACCGAGCAAGCGAAAGACGCACCGGCCAAAAAGTGGGCCGCCGACATCAAAAAGCTTGGCGATAAGATAGTGGGCCTGACTTTGATGCAGGCCAAAGAGTTGGGTGACTATCTCAAACAGGAGCACGGCATAGAGCCGGCGGCCGGCGGCGCCGTCATGGTGGCAGGTCCCGCCAGCGGAGAGGCCGAGGAAAAAGAGGAAAAGACCAGTTTTGACGTGATCCTCAAAGAGTTCGGCGATAAGAAGATTCAGGTCATCAAGGAAGTTAGAGCCCTGACAGGGTTGGGGTTGAAAGAGGCCAAGGATCTTGTCGACAACGCCCCCAAGACGGTAAAAGAAGGTTTGAGCAAGGAAGACGCCGAAGCGGCCCGCGATCAGCTCGAAGCGGTTGGGGCGGTTGTGGAATTAGCATGAGGTAGGAGTCGGCGCGGGTGCCTGTCCTACTGGGATGCCGGGGCAAGGGCAGCCGGGTGCGGTTGCTCTTGTTGGGCTATTGGGGCATTTAATGCTGGAGACAAGTAATGCGTGAGAACAGTGCAGGCCGAGTTATTCGCAGTTTTGGCAAGGTACACGACGCCGTTGAAACTCCGGATCTGGTGGCGGTACAAAGAAAAGGCTACGGGCGATTCTTGCAGAGAGAGATCGCACCGACCAAGAGAAAGTGCATCGGGCTCGAAGCTATTTTTCGGGAAACGTTCCCTATCCAGAGCTATGACAAGAAGATGGTGCTGGAGTATCTCTACTACGAGTTGGAAAACCCGCATTACACGCCCATGCAGTGTCGGCAGTTGCGGCTGACCTACGGTTATCCGCTGAAGATCTGGTGCAGACTGCGCAGCAAGGAGGGCGAAGATCTGGCCGAGCAGGCGATGTATCTCGGCGAAATGCCGGTTATGATAGGCGGCGGCGAGTTCATCGTCAACGGCGCCGTGCGAGTGATCGTCAGCCAGTTGCACCGAAGCCCGGGCGTTGATTTCCTCATCGAGAGTAAAGAAGGCGACCGAGTGCTGCACGGCGGCAGAGTCATACCGGAAAGAGGCAGCTGGATCGAAATAGCGGTCACTAACAAAGACACCATGGTAGTCAGGATTGACCAGTCCAGCAAAATCCCGGCAACCGTCTTTCTGCGGGCAATGTCACCCGATTACGGCACGACGCAAGACATCATACGCCTGTTCTATCCCACGAAGATGGTATCGGTGGCCAAGCTGACGCCGACAATGTGGGCCGTAGATCCGATCGTGGACGAAGATTCCGGCGAGATCATTGTCGATGCAGGCTCGCAGATAAGCGACAAGGTTTCCATTGTTCAAGCTGCGTATACCAAGCCGGCGGGCAAGGGTGCCAAGAAGGCGAAAGCCAAGAAGTCGAAGGCGTCGATTGAAGTCGTAGAAGATGCTCGAGACGTCCTGATCTTGAATACTCTTGCCGAAGACGATTGTGAGAACCACGAACACGCCCTGTTGAAGTTCTATATGAGGTTGAGGCCGGGCAACCCGCCCAACAAGGACAAGGCAAAGACCTTTTTTGCAGAGAAATTCTTTGATTCGAACCGCTATCGTCTTGGCAAGGTCGGCAGGTTCAGAATAAATCGGACCTTCGATCAGTCGGTCGACGAGAGTGAGACGACACTTCGGCCCGAAGATTTTCTCAAGACGATGAAGTACATAATGGCTCTGCGCAACAATGAAGGCCAGGTGGACGATATTGACCATCTGGGCAACAGAAGGTTGCGCACGATAGAGGAGCTGGCCGCCGACGAAATCAGGAAGGGCCTGCTCAAGCTGCGCAGGACCGTCCAGGAACGCATGAGCATGAAGAGAGACGCAGAGCAGACCCTGCGCATTGCCGATCTGGTCAATTCCAAGAGCGTCTCGAGCAGCATCAACTATTTCTTTGGCCGGGGCGAACTGAGCCAGGTTGTCGACCAGACCAATGCCTTGAGTCAGTTGACCCATGAAAGACGCCTGTCAGCCCTCGGGCCGGGCGGGCTCAACAGAAGACGGGCGGGCTTCGAAGTTCGTGACGTGCACATCAGCCACTACGGCAGAATCTGTCCGATCGAGACGCCCGAAGGAACGAACATCGGCCTGATCGCCTCCTTGGCAATATTCGCCGAGATCGACGAGTACGGGTTTTTGCTTACCCCGTACTGCAAAGTCAAAAACGGCAAGGTGACAGACGAAGTAGAGTACCTGCGTGCCGACGATGAGATGAAGGCAATCTTTGCGCCGCCAAGCGCGGTCGAGCCGACGAGCCGAAAGATCAAAGAAGGCTTCGTCCTCGCCCGAGAAAAGGGCGAACTGGCGGAAGTTTCCAGCAACGACGTCGATTACGTCGATATATCACCCAAACAAATTGTTGGGGTTTCGGCTTCGCTGATTCCGTTTCTGGAGCACGACGATGCGAACCGCGCACTTATGGGCTCAAACATGCAGCGGCAGGCTGTGCCGCTTTTGAAGACAGAGCCGCCGCTGGTTGGTACCGGCATGGAAGAAATCGTCGGACAAAATTCAAGTATGGTTGTCCGCGCCAATAGCAGCGGCGTAGTCACCGATGTGGATGCGAGCAGGATTGTCATCAACCATACCGATGAATACAAGCTGGACAAATACATCGGTTTGAACGAGAGAACCTGTCTTAATCAGGAACCCGCCGTCACCCTTGGCCAGAAGGTCAAGGCAGGTCAGGTCATCGCCGACGGCGGGGGCACTTCCAACGGCGTACTGGCGCTGGGCAAGAACATCCTAGTGGGATTCGTTTCTTTCGATGGTTTCAACTTCGAGGACGCGATCATCGTCAGCGAAAGACTCTGCAAGAACGACAGCTTTACAAGCATCCACATCGACGAATTCACGGCCGAGGTTCGCGAGACGCGTCTTGGCAAGGAAGAGTTTACCTGCGACATTCCCAATGTCAGTGAAAGAGCTCTGCGCAACCTCGACGAGCATGGAGTGGTCCGCGAAGGGACGAGGGTCTGCCCCGACGATATTCTGGTCGGTAAGGTTGTACCCAAGAGCAAGACGGAGCTGACACCTGAGGAAAAGCTTCTGCACGCGATATTCGGCAAAGCAGGCGAAGATGTGAAGAATGACTCTCTTGAGCTGCCACGCGGATACGAGGGCGTCGTAATAAAAACCGAGCGATTTACCAGGCGTGGAGCCGGCACTGACGAGCAGAAGAAAGCTACTGCAGATGCGATAAAAGAGTTGGAAGCCGAAACCAAGGCGAAGGAATGCGCCATTTTCAGGCAGATGATCGATGCCATCCACGAGAAATTCAAGGTCAGCATTGTCGATCCGTCCACACGGCAGAAGGTTGGGGCCAGCACCGATGATGAAGTCGTCTACGAACAGATAGAGAACTTCAGTATCAAGTGGCTCAAACCCGCTGCGCTGCGGGACGATGCGCAAAAAATCGTCGATAAGTTCTGGGCCAAGATCGGTGAGGTTCAGGAGGAGCGAAAACGCAGGGTCGGAAGCTTAAAACACGGCGATGAGCTGCCCAGCGGCGTACTGCAGATGGTAAAGGTCTACGTTGCCATCAAGAGGGCGTTGTCGATCGGCGACAAGATGGCCGGCCGTCACGGCAACAAGGGTGTTATCGCCAAGATCATGCCCGAAGAGGACATGCCGTTCCTCGAAGACGGGACGCCTCTCGACATACTTCTGAATCCTCTCGGCGTCCCGAGTCGAATGAACGTGGGCCAGATCCTTGAAACGCATCTAGGCTGGGTCGCAAAGGTGCTCGGATTCAATGCTATCACACCGGTCTTCGACGGGGCCACCGAAGACGACATCCAGAAATTGACCGCTGAAGCCAACGAACTGATGGCCGGACGAAAGGCCGACCTTGAAGAAAAGAAGCAGGCGCCGCCGTCCGATGAGTTCTTCGTGCATGTTCCAAGTATGTTGAAGGCTCAGCTGTATGACGGCAGAACCGGTGAGCCGTTCGATCAACGGGCAACCATTGGATATATATACATGATGAAACTGCATCATCTTGTCGACGACAAGATCCATGCCAGGGCGACCGGACCGTATAGCCTGATTACACAGCAGCCGTTGGGCGGTAAGGCCAGAACGGGCGGACAGAGATTCGGGGAAATGGAGGTCTGGGCGCTCGAGGGGTACGGTGCCGCCTACACGTTGCAGGAAATGCTCACTGTCAAGAGCGATGACGTTGAGGGAAGAACCAAAATCTACGAGTCTATGGTCAAAGGACAAAACACGCTCGAAGCCGGGACACCGCTGTCATTCGACGTGTTGTGCAACGAGATAAGAGGCTTGGGGCTGAATATTCAACTTGAGAAGAAGCGACTTGGAAGCACCGCTCTTTAAAAGATGGTTATTGATTATTGCATTTGGCGAATTATTGCATTTGGCGAGTATCGATTGTAAGGGGCCTTAAATGTTGGGAAGTATTTACGATCGCATAAATGATTACGGTTCGGTCAGGATTTCGCTGGCTAGCCCTAATGATATTCGTAGCTGGTCTTTCGGCGAAGTGCGAAAGCCTGAGACGATCAATTATCGCACGTATCGACCGGAAAAAGACGGCTTGTTCTGTGAGCGAATCTTCGGGCCCGAACGCGACTGGGAATGCGCTTGTGGAAAGTACAAGGGAACCAAGTTCAAGGGAATCATCTGCGATAGGTGTGGCGTCAAGGTCACTCATAGTCGAGTGCGAAGAAAACGGATGGGGCACATCAATCTGGCGGCTCCGATCGTGCACATTTGGTTCTTCAAGGCCATACCTAATCGGCTCGGAAACCTTCTGGCCATGAAGAGCGCCGACCTCGAGAAGGTCATATATTTCCAGGAATATGTCGTCACCGATCCGGGCGATACCCCCTTGAAGGCCGGCCAGCTGCTCAGCGAAGAGGAGCATAGAGATGCGCTTGAAAAGTACGGAAAGGGATTCAAGGCTTCCATGGGAGCCGAAGCCATACGAGCTTTGCTGGAGAATCTTGATCTCGAGCAGATAAGTACCACGCTCAGGCAGGCGATCACCAAGACAAACAGCAAGCAGAAGATCAAAGACCTGACAAAACGGCTCAAGATCATCAACCAGGTCAAGAACAGCGATAACAAGCCTCAGTGGATGGTCATGGAGGTCGTTCCCGTGATCCCGCCGGATCTGCGACCCTTGGTGCTTCTTGAAAGGGACAATTTTGCCACTAGCGACCTCAATGACCTCTATCGGAGAATCATCAATCGAAACAACCGGCTGAAAAAGCTAATGGATCTGAATGCACCAGAGGTGATTATTCGCAACGAGAAACGGATGCTCCAGCAAGGGGTGGATTCGCTGATGGACAACGGCCGCTGTCGCAGGTCTGTCCTGGGCAGCAACAACCGGCCCCTGAAATCGCTGACGGATATGATCAAGGGCAAGCAGGGCCGATTCAGAGAGAACCTGCTCGGCAAGCGCGTAGATTACTCTGCCCGGTCGGTAATCGTTGTGGGTCCGAATCTGAAACTCTACCAGTGCGGCCTGCCCAAGAAGATAGCTTTGGAATTGTATCAGCCCTTTATAATCCGCAAGCTTGATCGAACGACGCGACGATCATGTCTGGGATATCCTTGAAGAGGTCATTCACCAGCACCCCGTGCTTCTCAACCGTGCTCCCACTCTCCATCGGATGGGTGTTCAGGCCTTCGAGCCTGTCCTCGTCGAGGGTAACGCCATTATGCTGCACCCGCTGGCCTGCAGAGGTTTCAATGCCGACTTTGACGGCGACCAGATGGCCGTCCATTTGCCGTTGAGCGTCGAGGCGCAGGCGGAGACTCATATTTTGATGATGACCACCTCCAACATCTTTTCGCCTGCCAACGGTTCACCGATGGTTGGGCCCAGCCAGGATATGGTGATGGGCAACTATTACTTGACCCACCTGGACACTCACGGCGCCCCGGCAAGTGAAGATCTGAGTGTGTTCCGAGATACTTTCGAGGCGATAATGGCCCTCGATACGGGCAAGATCGATTTGCATACCTTGATTAAGGTCCGACTCGGCGATGTCAGAGTCGTTACCGAATCGCAGGAAATTCGAAATGCGAAAACTGTCGAAACGACGGCGGGCCGGTGCATATTCAACGATATGCTCCCGGAGGGCATGCCGTTTTACAACATGACAATGTCTCAGAGGAGACTTAGCCGAGTAATCAGCGACTGTTTCGAACTAACGGGCTCTGCACAAACTGTAGACCTGCTGGACAGAATAAAGGATTTGGGCTTCAGGTATGCCACGCTGGCGGGCTTGAGTTTTGGCGTTACCGATCTGAAGATCCCCCCGAGGAAAGCCGAGATCATCGATGAGACCGAAAACAGGGTCGGCAAGATACGCAAGAACTATAACAATGGAGTTCTGACCGAGGGCGAGAGGTACAATCAGGTCATTGACGCATGGACAAATGCAAGGGTAGCCGTAACCAACGAGATGATGAGGGGCCTCAGGGAAGATACCAAAGACGACGGCACACCGTACCTGAACCCGATCTTTCTTATGAGCGATTCCGGGGCACGAGGAAGCGTTGATCAGATTCAGCAGCTCGCGGGGATGAGGGCGCTTATGGCCAAGCCCAGCGGCGAGATCATCGAAACACCCATTAAGTCCAACTTCCGCGAGGGATTGACGGTTCTTGAGTATTTCAGCTCAACGCACGGCGCCCGAAAGGGTCTGGCCGATACGGCGTTGAAAACAGCCAACTCTGGTTATCTTACCCGCAAGCTCATTGACGTGGCGCAGAATGTCATCGTCATCGAACGTGACTGCCAGACCTTGCAGGGGATAACCAAAGGAGCGGTCAGCAGAGGCGATCAGGTTGACATGTCCCTTTCTGAGTTGATTATCGGCAGAACCGCCAGGGACAATATTCGTAACCCGATCGCGGATGAAATGATCGTGCGCGAAAATGAGGTCATAACTGCCGAAGCGGCGGCAAAGATCGAAGCTTTGGGACTCGACGCCATCAGGGTCAGAAGCGCGTTGACTTGCGACAGTCCGTTCGGCGTTTGTGCCAAGTGTTACGGCTGGGACATGAGCACAGGTCAGTTGGTCGAAGAGGGCTCGGCCGTCGGCATCGTTGCGGCCCAATCGATCGGCGAGCCGGGAACACAATTGACATTAAGGACTTTCCATACCGGGGGAGTTGCTGAAAGGGCAATTCTTGAGAGAGAACAAAATGCCACGCACGCGGGGAAGGTTCAGTACCGTGACATAAACGCCGTCGAATTCGAGCAGGAAGATGGCAAGACAGCGACTGTGGCACTGAAGCGCAATGGCGAAATAGCTATTCTCGATGCAAAGGACAGAGAACTCGATAGATTTAAGGTTCCCTACGGAGCCATTGTGGTGGTCAAGGACGGCAAGAAGGTCAAGGTTGGGGCCTCGCTGTTCAGATGGGATCCGCACCGTACGCCTATACTGGCGGAAGTCGCCGGCATCATACGATTTGTCGACATAGTCGAAGGCGAGACCATTGGAATCGAAGAAGAGCGCAAGGGGCAGGCCGGCAAGTCGGTGGTTATCGAGCACAAGGGCGACAAGCATCCTCAGATCATCATAGAGGACGCCGACGACAAGATACTTGACGTCCACTACCTGCCTGCCGGGGCCAGAATTGAGGTAGATGAGGGCCAGCAGGTCCAGGCGGGACAGTTGCTTGCCCATCAGCCCAGGGCTACCGGCGGAACGCAGGACATTACCGGTGGTTTGCCCAGGGTCACGGAAGTCTTTGAAGCCCGCAAGCCGAAAGATCCGGCTGCGATGGCTGAAATTAGCGGGCGCGTCGAGCTACGGAGCGATAAGCGCAAGGGCAAGATGACGATTACGATCAAGAGTGAATCCGGAATGGAAAAGGAGCACCACGTCCCGCGTGACAGACATCTTAACGTTCACACCGGTGACTTTGCCGAGGCCGGTGATGCACTGACCGATGGCCCCTTGGTGCCGCATGATATTCTCCGGATCAAGGGCGAAGAAGCCCTGCAAAGATATCTGACGATCGAGATTCAAAACGTCTACCGTTCGCAGAACGTCAACATTAACGACAAACACATCGAGATAGTCTGCTCGCAGATGATGCGAAAAGTTGAGATTGAATCCGTCGGCGACAGTTCATTCTTGCCCGGCGAGGTCATCGATAAATTCGTGTTCAAGAAAGAGAATGAAAAGCTGACAAACAGTGTCAAGATTACGGATCCGGGAGACGCGGCGGATTTGAAGGAAGGTCAAATCATCGACAAGAAAGAGCTGGTTGCCATTAACGAGAAGGTCGAAAGCGTAGGCGGTAATGGCGCCACGGGCAAGAAACCGCGGCCGGCAACTGCTATAACACTGCTGCTGGGAATAACCAAGGCCTCGTTATGGTCGGAGAGCTTCATCGCGGCAGCCAGCTTCCAGGAGACGACCAAGGTCCTGACCGAAGCGTCCTTGGCAGGTAAGACTGATGAGCTGTACGGTTTGAAGGAAAACGTGATACTCGGCCACCTGATACCAGCAGGAACGGCTTTTAAACCGCATCTGAACATCAGGGTCAAGCACCTGGTCGAAGCTCCGCTACCGAAGGAGTTCGCAGAGATCGAGGAAATCAAGGAAGCCAAAGAGGCCGAGGCAAAGGCCGACGCTGCTGTCAGGGAAGCCCTGGGAATCAACTAGTTCGAAGTCTGGACGTGCATTCTTCCGGCGTGTTGTGGTCGGAGGAGGCCAAGATAGCAATTCAAGGGCCAGCTCGGCGCGTGCATCTTGCGGATTCTCAGGCCGAGAAAGCTGTTTTTTCAGGTTTCTGCAAAAATTTTGAAGCCGGGCGGTAAAATCTCTTGGAATCTGTGTAACTGCTAGTACAATAATGGGTTAACCTGTCGACGGTCGAACAGGACGTGTCAATGTGTTAGAATCAGGGATTACGAGCATTATGCCCACAATAAACCAGTTAGTTAGACGCCCGCGGGCGAAGTCGAAGGGCCGCAAACGCGTATCGGATATCAGCGGTTCGCCGCAAAAGCGAGGCGTTTGTCTTATTGTAAGAACTCAGACGCCGAAGAAGCCGAATTCAGCCCTGCGGAAAATCGCCCGTGTCAGACTGACCGACGGCAAAGAAGTTACAGCTTACATACCCGGAATCGACCACAATCTCCAGGAACACAGCACGGTTATCGTCCGCGGAGGTCGAGTCAGAGATCTTCCTGGTGTTCGGTATCATATTGTCCGTGGTGTTCTCGACTGTGCCGGAGTGGCCAATCGACAGCAGGGCAGAAGCAAGTACGGTGCGAAGAAAGCAAAGTGAATCGGTTAAAGCGTAGCCGGCTATATGGGTGACTACTCACCAGTTGCCGACTGCCACATTGAGGAAAACAATGGCAAAAAAGTTTACTGCTTCAAGTCAACAGTTAAAGCCGGACTCGAAGTACAACAGCAAGCTGGTTTCGAAATTCATCAACTGCCTGATGTGGGACGGCAAGAAAAGCACTGCACAGCGGGTCTTCAATGATGCGATGGACATCATGGAGAAGAACATAAAGGACGCCGCGCCTCTTGAAGTGTTCGAGAAGGCGATTAATAACGCAAAACCGATGATTGAGGTTCGGAGCAAGCGTGTCGGCGGAGCCAGTTATCAGGTTCCGATGCAGGTCAGCGCCAAACGCCAACAGTCGCTTGCCTTCAGGTGGATACTGGCCTCGGCCAGGTCCAAGAAGGGCAAACCGATGTGCGAGCGTCTTGCCTCGGAGCTGATGGACGCCTACAACGAACGCGGTGGCGCGATGACCACGCGAGAAAATATCCACAGGATGGCTGAGGCGAATAAGGCGTTTGCCCACTTCGCTTGGTAAAAGTTCTTACTTTAATCTGCCACGGTGTGTTTAGAAAGCTGACCGTGGCAGTTTTTTTATGCAGTGTTGCCGTGCAGGGACAGGCCTGTGTGTGAGGCCTGGGGCGATGCTTGGCCTTACTTGAGAAGCGAACAATGTCCAGCGCTCTGGAAAAACTACGCAATATCGGAATCATGGCTCACATTGATGCCGGCAAGACCACGGTCACAGAGCGCGTACTTTACTACACGGGTAAGACCTACAAGATGGGGGAGGTTCACGACGGCACGGCGGTAATGGACTTCATGGAGGAAGAGCAGAAGCGAGGTATTACTATCACCTCAGCGGCGACCAAGTGCCCGTGGAAAGGTTTTGGGGTCAATCTGATCGATACGCCCGGGCACATCGACTTCACGGCCGAGGTCGAAAGGTCGTTGAGAGTCCTCGACGGCGCGGTAGCGGTCTTTGACGGCAGCGAGGGCGTGCAGGCGCAGAGTGAAACTGTCTGGCGACAGGGTCAGAAGTACGATCTGCCCTGTCTGTGCTTTGTCAACAAGATGGACAAGATCGGTGCCGATTTTGAGATGACCGTCGATAGCATCCGCGACAAACTCCTGGCCAGTCCGATCATTCTGCAGCTGCCCATCGGTGCCGAGGATTCTTTCGCCGGCGTGATCGACCTGATAAGGATGCAGGCGGTTTTTTATAAGACCGAGAAGATGGGGGCCACATTTGAAGAGACTGAGATTCCCGCGGACATGGAGGAGATTGCCCGGCAGAGCAGAAACGAGATGATCGAGCTTGCCGCCGAGCACGATGCCGAGCTAATGGACAACTATGTCCACGACAAGCCGGTCGATGCCGGGATGATTGATCGGGCGATCAGAGAAGGGACCTTGAGCGGCAAGCTGCACCCGGTGTTTGTTGGTTCGGCCCTGAAATATATTGGCGTGCAAAGATTGCTCGACGGCGTTGTGGCGTATCTGCCCTCTCCGTTGGACAGGAGCACCATTACCGGGCACAGGCCGAATGACCCAAAAAGGACGGTATCCATCAAATGTGATCACAACGCAAGCATGGTGGCGCTTGCATTCAAGATCACAGGCGACGCGCATGGTGATTTGAGTTTCCTGAGAATCTATCAGGGCAGCCTGAAATCGGGCAGCAGGGTCCTGAATGCCAACCGTAACCGGCGTGAGAACATCACCAGGATATTCGAGATGCACGCCAACGAGCGAAAGGTCCTGAGCGCTGCCGGTGCCGGCGATATCGTCGCAGTCGTAGGCCTCAAACAGACGCTCACGGGCGACACGATCTGCGATCCGAAGAAGCCGGTCTGTTTGCCGAGCATAACATTTCCCCAGACGGTAATGAACATGTCCATCGAGCCGAGAACCACGGCCGAAAAGGCCAAGCTCGGTGATGCACTGGCGGACCTCAGACGTGAGGATCCGACCTTCGAGTGCAAAACGGACCCCGAAACGGGCCAGACGATCATCAGCGGAATGGGCGAATTGCACTTAGAGGTGCTGCAGCATAAGCTGATACGGGAGAAAGGGGTAAACATAAGGGTTGGCAAGCCGCGGGTTGCCTATAGGGAAGCCATCACCAAGATAGCCCAAGCAGAGGGCAAATTCGTGCGGCAGACTGGCGGTCACGGTCAATATGGTCATGTTATTCTGCGTGTAGAGCCGCTGTTTGCCGAGGACGGCCACTGGACGACGGGGGTAGAATTTGAAAATGCTGCTGGGGCCGATGCGGTTCCCAGGGAGTACGTTCCTGACGTCGAGAGGGGAAGCAGGGATGCCTTAGGTAGCGGTGCTCTAGCCGGTTATCCTGTTGTCGGGATTAAAGTTACGTTACTTGACGGTTCGTTTCATTCCGTCGATTCCTCTGGACTGGCCTTTGAGCAAGCCGCCGCGAAGGCCCTGGAAAAGGCAGTCGCCGATGCCGAGCCGGTCTTGCTCGAGCCAGTAATGAGGCTGCAGATAGTCGTTCCGATGGCCAATTTCGGGGCTGTCCAGGGAAATCTCCTTGCAAAGAGGGGGGTAATTACCAATTGTCGGGCGCACGGGAACATGCAGGTGCTCGATGCCAAGGCACCGTTGGTCGAAACGTTCGGCTATTCGAGTGAGATCAGAAGTGTGACGGCAGGCAGGGGGACCTTTACCATGGAGCCATTGAGTTACGAGAAAGTCCCCGAGCAGGTAGCCAAGCAAATTATCTTTTGAAAAATTTATTTTTTTCAAAAATTTGTGCACATTCTGTTGACAGAACCTGATTGGTGTGGTAGGTTACCGAGTTTCAGCCGTGGCGAGCATCGTCAGGGACGACTTTGCGACTTAGTGGGGCTGTGGCATGTCTATGATTTTTTGGTCAGGGACGGTTTATTTGAGTTGGCACGGGGTTGTGTTGAAACGATCCTGAATGGTTTTGGATGAGCCGTAACTGATCTGAATCCAAGTTTGTAAGGAAGGCGAATTTGACAATTGATTGCTGAGAGTTTGAAACTAATCGTCTAAACCAGAGGGGAAAGTCGATTATTAGTGATCATTGATCAAGGACAGGCCTCTCCTGCCAGAATTAAGCAAGTTAGGTTTGGTGTTTAGCAGGAAAACTGTAGGCTTAAGAAGTGAATCTGTATGGTTTTAGTGTTGAGGCAAGGCTGGGAAGTAGCGTAGAGGAGCATTATGGCTGCTGATACCGAAAGAATAAGAATCAAGATGGAGTCTTATGACCACAGGGCGCTCGATGCATCTGCCAAGGAAATTGTAGAGCATGCTCGAAAGACGAATGCCCGCGTCAGTGGTCCGGTGCCCCTGCCCACGCGAATTGAAAGATATACCGTCCTGAGAAGCCCTCACATCGACAAGAAATCGCGTGAACAGTTTGAATTGAGGACTCATAAACGTCTAATTGATATTCACGAGGCCAACGCACGAACGGTTGAGGTGCTGAACCGTTTGGTCGTCCCGGCTGGAGTCTTTGTAAGAATCAAGGCCTGATTCGTCAGGCGCCTGAGGAGGTGTCAAACGAATCACGAGATGAGAGCTACGAGATTATGGCGATGCTACTGGGAAAGAAAGTCGGAATGACACAGGTCTATAACGAAGCCGGCGAGCTGGTGCCCGTCACGGTCATACAGGCCGGCCCTTGTGTTGTTACGCAGGCAAAGACGGTCGAGACCGACGGTTATAATGCTGTCCAGCTCGGTTTCGATGAAGTCAAACCCGTTCGCAGGAAGAAGCCCGCAATCGGGCACGCCGAGAAGGCCAGCACTACGCCCAAGCGATTCGTCAGAGAGATGAGGTTGGCGGCCGACGCCGAGCAGCAGTATGCGGCGGGAGATTCTCTGACAGTGTCGGTTTTTGCCGGAGACAAGTTTGTCGATGTCGTAGGCACCAGTAAAGGCAAAGGTTTCGCGGGCGTTATGAAGCGCCACGGCTTTGGTGGTTTCCCGGCTTCACATGGAACCGAGCGAAAGCACAGAGCGCCCGGTTCGATAGCAAGCCACGCCAGTGACGCCGGTCATGGACCCGGTCCGAAGAGGGGCAAGAGGATGCCGGGTCATCTGGGCAACGTGCAGGTCACGGCGAAGAACCACGAGCTGGTAAGTATAGACGAAGAGAAGAATCTACTGGTCGTCAAAGGTTCGGTACCCGGCGCATCTGGTGGATATTGCATTATTCGCACTGCCCAAAAGGCATAAGTGTTTAGGAAGACGGAAACTGCGAAAATGATTAATTTGGCTGTTTACAATGTGGATGGGCAGGAAGTTGACAGCTTGAAGGTTGATGAGGCTGCTTTGGGCGGGTCGGTCAGGCACCCGTTGCTCAAGCAGGCCATCGTGATGTACCATGCCAACAAACGCGTGGGGACGGCAGCAACCAAAAGCAGGTCTATGGTAGTCGGCTCGGACAGAAAGCTGTTCAGGCAAAAGGGTACCGGCAATGCGCGCGTCGGCAACATCCGAACGGGCAAACGTGTCGGCGGAGGCGTTACTTTTGCCAAGACTACGAGGGATTTCCGCCAGCGCATGCCCAAGAAGCAGAGAAGACTGGCCCGTGATTCTGCGATACTGGCCAAACTCCTGGGCAACGATGTTGTGGTGGTAGACGGGTTGAAACTGCAGACCCCCAGAACCAAGGATTTTGTGGGCATTCTGAACAACCTGAAGATCGATCGCAGTTGTCTGGTGACGATTAGTTCGGAAGATGCGAATCTGGTCAAATCGGCTGATAACATTCCGAAGGTGGCAGTTCTGCCTGTGAGTCAGTTGAATGCGGGCGATATCTGCAACTACCGCAAGATGCTATTTACAAAGGAAGCTCTCTTGTCTGTCCTGAATAAAGACCAGGCGAATGAAAATGACGGGTATTGACGTGGATGACTACGATATCATAATTCGGCCGCTGATTACCGAGCAAGGGATGCACTTTGCAAATGTCAAAGGTGCCTACTGCTTCGAAGTAAACAAGAGGGCCAACAAGACTCAGATAAAGAACGCTGTCGAGAGGATATATAGCGTCAAAGTCCAGAAAGTAAGGACGGCGAACCGCAAAGGTAAGTACCGCCGCAAAGGCAGGACGTATGGCATGACGCCGAGTTGGAAAAAGGCGGTTGTATTTCTCGATCCCGATTTCCACATAGATTTGTTCTGAGGCAGTCATCTGTTGTGAGTTCGCATGCGAGAGCTACGAACCGAAGATTAAGAACTAAAGGCTAAGCACCAAAAACTACTACCATGGGTATTCGAGTTTACAAGCCAACAAGTGCCGGGCGAAGAAACAGTTCGGTGAACGATTACGCCGAGTTGACCGGGTCCAGGCCTGAGAAATCGCTCTGCAAGCGGATAAAGAAAACCGGTGGCAGGAACCATCACGGCGTTACTACGACCCGGTTCCGGGGCGGCGGCGCAAGGAAGGTCTATCGCATTATTGACTTTAAGCGCAAGAAAGACGGAGTTCCCGCCAAGGTCGCGACGGTCGAGTACGATCCCAACAGGAATTGCTTTATCTCGCTGCTTCACTACGCTGACGGTGAAAAGAAATACATATTGGCGCCGCTTGGCATTAAGGCCGGGGACCGTGTGGAGAGTGGCCCTTCCTGTGAGCCCAAGATTGGCAACGCGATGCCTCTTTTGGCGATTCCGGCCGGCATGGAGATACACAATATCGAAATGAGGGCCGGCCAGGGCGGGAAACTGGTCAGAGGTGCCGGCAACGCCGCAAGAATAATGGCAAAGGAGGGCGATTGGGTCACGATCATCCTGCCGAGCGGTGAAATGCGGATGATTCGCAAGGAATGTCGGGCCACAATTGGCCGATTGAGTAACCCCGACCATCAGAACGTCCGGATCGGCAAAGCCGGGCGAAAGCGCCATATGGGTCGCAGGCCTCATGTTAGAGGAAAGGCGATGAACCCTGTTGCTCATCCGATGGGCGGCGGAGAGGGCAGATCGAACGGTGGCAGGCATCCGTGTTCGCCCACCGGCGTGCTGGCAAAAGGTGGAAAGACGAGGAATCCGCGAAATACGAGCAATAACAGGATTATCCGAAGGCGAAAGAGTAAGAGACAGAAACAGTTAGCCCTGTAATTTCGCTGCGCATCGCGGTTGGTGCGTTGAGCGAAAGATACACGAGACACGAGAAATGGGAAGATCTCTAAAAAAAGGACCATTTGTTGATGAGAAGCTGTTTATCAAGGTCAACAGACAGAATGCTTTGGGCTCCCGTGATCCGATCAAGACCTGGTCACGAAGGTGTACGATAGTCCCCGAGTTTGTTGGGTTCACATTCATGGTCCACAATGGCAAGATGTTTCACAAGGTTTTTATCACCGAAGATATGGTGGGACATAAGTTGGGTGAGTTTTCGCCCACACGGATGTTCAAAGGTCATTCAAGCAAGAAGATAAGATAGGCAATATGTTAAGTGCTGAGAAATTTAAAGAGCTTTGCCGTGAGCGTAAGATGAGTGTCGACGGTTTGGCCGGTCATCTTGCCAGGGGGGCGTTCGACAGGCAAAAAGCAGCGGCGGCAATCAAGAACTGGCAGAAAGGCCTTTTCAAACCCGAACCACGCCCCGAGGATATCAGGCGACTGGCGACTGCTTTGTCTGTCGAAGCCAATGACCTGACAGACTGGCGGTCCTCTTATCGCTACGCTCCAATGTCGGCGCGGAAGGCTCGGCTGGTTACCCAGTTAATAGTCGGCCGCAGCGTCCAGGATGCACTGGATATTATGAAGTTCACGAGCAAGCGCGCCGCCAGCATGGTCGACAAGGTCTTGAAGAGCGCGGTTGCCGACGCCGATGAGCAGCAGGCTGACACCGACAGGCTGTATGTGAGTTCTGCCCGGGTAGACGACGCTGGAGTCCGGATCGGCACGAAAAGGTTTATCGCAAAGGATAGAGGCAGAGCGCACCCGATTCAAAAGAAAGCCTGCCATATACATGTAACGGTAACACAAGCCTAAGAAACTGATATGAATTGACAGCTCAATACGAGATACGAGATTATGGGCCAGAAAGTATCGCCAATAGGTTTTAGAACGGGAATAACGCGCGGGTGGCAGAGTACCTGGTTCGCCCCCAAGGCCGATTACGGCTATTTCCTTATCGAGGACCAGAAGATTCGTCGGTATGTCGACGACAGGTTTAACCGTCACATGCCCAAAGGTGCGGTGGCTAAGACTGAGATTGTCCGGACGCGAAATGAAGTCAAGGTTACGCTGCACAGCGCCCGGCCCGGCGTGGTCATCGGTCCCAGAGGTGGCGAAGTCGACAAGTTGCGGGAGGAGCTCGAAGATATCACAGGTCGCAAGATAAACGTCAATGTTATCGAAATAAAGGAGCCGGACCTCAATGCGACGCTGGTAGGCGAAGCGATCGCCGAACAGTTGGGCAAGAGGGCGTCGTTTCGGCGAACGATGAAGCAGTTCTGCGAAGCGGCGATGAACGCCGGCGCCAAGGGCGTTAAGATTATCTGCTCCGGCCGGCTGGCGGGCTCTGAAATGTCGAGGAAGGAAACGCAGAAGCTTGGCAGCATTCCGCTGCATACGTTGGATGCTGATGTCGATTATGCTGTGGCAACGGCGAGAACAACGTATGGAGCCATTGGCGTAAAGGTATGGATTTACAGAGGCAAGTTCGGCGAAGAGAACAACGACAGGTCCCAGCGTCGTCGCCCGCCGAGACGCGTCGGTCCGGCGAGGAGAGACCGGGGGCCGGCTGCCAAACGCGGGGCGAGCCGTGGCGTGCAAGCTCCTGCTGCGGCACCGGCGGTTGCGGAGCCACCGGCCTCGCCACCAGTTGAGCCCAAGACGAGTGAACCGAATACGACCGGGGCCAGTTAAAGCCAAGGGTCTTGGCTGAGAACAGTGCTCGATAAGTACAGTTTTGACAAAGGTGTATGAAAAATGGCGATGATGCCGAAAAGAGTTAAGCACCGTAAGAGCCAGCGCGGCAAGATGAAAGGCAATGCGTCGCGATGCAACTTTGTTGCGTTTGGTGAATACGGCTTGCAGGCCCTTGAAACCAGTTGGATAACCGGAAGGCACATTGAGGCCGGCCGAGTCGCCGCGACTCACTTCTTACATCGTGAAGGCAAAGTCTATATCAGGATATTCCCGCATAAGCCTGTCAGTTCCAAGCCGCTGGAAACGCGAATGGGCAAAGGCAAGGGCGAGCCTGATTTTTGGGTGGCAAGGGTCAGGCCCGGGCAGGTTTGCTTTGAGATCGGCGGAGTGGACGAAGATGTTGCCAAGGAGGCACTTTTAAGGGTCGCCCACAAGATGCCAATAAAGTGCCGGTTTGTTAAGCGACGGCATTCATTGTAATAGGAAACGTTTGATGAAGGCGCAGCATTACCGAGAAATGAGCGTGGATGAGCTTCAAGGCAAGCTCGAGGAACTCGAGAGGCACTTGTTCGATTTGCGCTGCCAGGCAGTGACGGAAAAACTTGAGAATTCGAGGGCTGTTACTAACGTAAGGCGTGATATCGCCAGGATAAAGACCATAATGCACCAGAGCAAATGATCGCTTGCTCAGAAGGTGCTTGTTGAGACGGAAAATCGAAGATGCCCGATAGTAAAGTAAAAACCTTGACTGCCGCGGTGGTGAGCAAGAGCGGCGATAAGAGCGTCACAGTTGCCATCGATTACAAGGTCAAACATCCGAAGTATGGCAAGTATATGAGACGCAGGACGAAACTGGCCGTGCACGATGAGAACAATCAGAGCGGCGTTGGTGACGTCGTCGAGATTGCTCAGTGCAGACCTCGCAGCAAGAGAAAGAGTTGGCGTCTCGTGAAGGTCTTACAAAAAGTAGAACAAGCTTGATATTGAGATATGAGATAATGATTCAACAGGAAACAATGTTGGACATAGCCGACAATTCCGGTGTCAAGTCGGCATTATGCATAAAGGTTCTCGGAAGAGGCGGTGCCCGCGGCAAGAAGACCCGGCCGGTCGCAGGGGTAGGCGATATCGTATGCGTTGCCATAAAGAAATCGCTTCCCAATTGCCAGTTGGATGACAAAAAGGTGCACAAGTGCATCATAATCCGTACGAAGAGTCCTGTGAAGCGCTCCGACGGCAGCTATGTCAGATTCGACAGCAACGCGGCGGTGATGATCGACGCCGACGGCAATCCGATCGGAACAAGAATCTTCGGTGCGGTGGCTCGCGAGCTTCGTGAGAAGAACCATATGAAAATCATCTCGCTGGCGAGCGAGGTAGTATGAGGATCTGTGAAATACGAGATACGATCTTATGGCTTTTCATGTGAAAAAAGGTGATATAGTTGAGATTATAGCCGGCGACCACAAAGGTGCTTCCGGCAGGGTGTTGCGTGTGATCTCGGATAAGAACTGCGTGGTGGTTCAGGGCCACAACCTGGCCAAGAAGCACGTCCGGCCGTCGCGGAAGAATCCGCAGGGCGGGCGGATAAATGTTGAATGTCCAATTCACATAAGCAACGTCCTACCGGTGAATCCGAAGAGTTCGCACGGCAGCAGAGTTCATTATCAGTTGAGCGCCGATGGCAGTAAGAGACGTCTGGCCACTGACGGGACCGAAATCGGCATTATTAGAAAGGCCAAGTAATCTGGTTATAGGCCGCCGTTTGAGCATTTGATCGGTTGTGAAAAGAAATGGTACGCTTGAAAGACTTATATAAATCGAAAGTAGCCCCGGCCCTGAAAGAGGAATTTGGGTATACCAATCCCATGGCGATCCCTCGGATGGAAAAGGTCGTCATCTCCATGGGAGTCGGCAAAGCCGTTCAGGATAAGAAGTACCTGGAGTCGGCCAAGAAGGATCTGACGATGATTGCCGGGCAGATGCCTGCGGTGTGCAAGGCCAAAAAGAGTGTGTCGAATTTCAAGGTCAGGGAGGGCCAGGATACGGGCCTCAAAGTTAACCTTCGTGGTTTGAGAATGTACGAATTCATGGACAGGCTCATTAACCTGGCTATCCCGCGGGTCCGCGACTTTCGAGGCCTCAACGCCGACAGTTTTGATGGGCGGGGCAATTACTCAATGGGTCTGACAGAACAGAGCGTTTTTCCGGAGATCAACACTGCTAAGATCGAGTTCCAGCAGGGTATGAACATAACGTTTGTGACGACGGCAAAGACTGACGCTGAAGCGAGGAAGATGCTTGAACTTTTTGGCATGCCATTTAAGCAGCGCCAATCGCAGGATGTCTGAGCAGTTAAGAAATTGGAGCGTGTGAATGTCAACTAAAGCGTTGGAAAACAAGGCAGAGCAGAAACAGAAATTTCGTGTCAGGCGGTACACGCGCTGCCAGTTGTGTGGCAGATCGAGAGCCGTCTATCGCAAGTTCAAGATCTGCCGGATCTGTTTTAGAACATTGGCCAACGAGGGCAAGATCCCCGGTGTGAGGAAAGCCAGTTGGTAAAGGGCCGGATGCAAAGATCAGTAGACTGTGATTGCAGTACGACGGTTTACGACAGACTATAGACGAGATGTGAAATTATGAGTTTAAGTGATCCAATAGCTGACATGCTGACAAGAATTCGCAATGCTGTGCGAATAAACAAAGGCCAGGTCAACGTCAAAGCCTCAAATATCTGCGAAGGCATCGCTGCTGTTTTAAAGCAGGAAGGTTACATAGAGGACTTTGACCGAATTGACGACGGCAGGCAAGGCACATTGCGGATTACACTCAAGTATGACCAAAACGGCCGGCCCATCATTGACAAGATAAGAAGGACGAGCAAGCCGGGCTGCAGGGTCTATTCGCCCGTTGACAAGTTGCCGCGCGTGTTGGCCGGCATGGGCATAGCAATCATTTCGACAAGTAAAGGTGTAATGAGTGACAGAAGCTGTCGGCAGGCAAACGTTGGCGGCGAGATACTTTGTACGGTAAGCTAATGAGTCGCATAGGAAAAAAATCGATTGATATACCCGCGGGCGTCAAGGTCGAACTCAAGGGGCTGCGCGTCAAGGTTGTGGGGCCGCTTGGACAGCTCGAAATGGACTGCCATAGGCGGATAAAGATAAAGATTGACGAATCCGCCTCGAAAGTGTTGGTTGAGAATGATCGCCCTCAGGACCGCCAGAGCAAGCAGTTGCATGGCACAATGCGGGCCTTGATTGCCAATATGGTTACCGGCGTCAGCAAAGGTTTCGAGAGGAAGCTGGAAATATACGGCACCGGCTATAACGTTAAGGAGCAGGGTGCGAAGCTCGTTTTCCAGATTGGATTCTGTCATCCTGTCGAGCTGGTAACACCCAAGGGCATAAAAGTAAGTATCGAGGCCGGCGCGACGCGAGGCAATGACGTTCCCGCGAGATTCACCCTCTCGTCGATAGACAAGAGACTGTTGGGACAGTTCGCCGCGGATATACGAAGAATACGACCGCCGGAGCCGTACAAGGGCAAAGGCATCCGTTACGCCGATGAGCACGTGCGGCGCAAGGTTGGCAAGGCGTTTGCCTCAGGTGCAGCGTAAGAATTTCGATTTGGGAATTGAAAAAGTGAAGATCGCAAAGTATGGAAAAGCAGCAGTCAGGCGCAAGTATCACGTCCGCAAGAAGGTCTTCGGGACACCGGACAGGCCCCGGCTGTCAGTGTTTCGCTCGAACAGACATATCTACGCCCAGATTGTTGATGATACGGCCGGAGCGACGCTTGCCTCGGCAAGCACCAGAGCAAAGGCGTTGCGAGGGCAACTGTCCAATTCCGGCGACAAGAAGGCCGCTGAAACGATAGGCGAAGTTATTGCCAAGCAGGCTCTCGGTGTCGGTATTAAGTGTGTTTGTTTTGACAGAAACCGGTACAAGTTTCATGGCCGAGTCAAGGCTCTTGCCGAAGCGGCCAGGAAGGCCGGGCTGGCTTTTTGAGAAAGAGAAACTGTAAAGCTTGGAGAACAAATTGGCAGTAGAACCTGTTAAACCTGTTGAACCGGTTGAGAGTGAGGCTCCGGCAGAGAGCGTGCCGTCCCTGGGGCGGCCTCCGGAAGGAGCTAAGCCTTTAGACCAGGAAGAGAGGCCGTTGGAAGATACGGTAGTGAAGATATTCCGCTGCTCCAAAGTGGTCAAGGGTGGTCGGCGATTCAGTTTCGCCGCTTTGGTTGTGGTTGGCGATCGCGCAGGTACGGTGGGCGTCGGTTACGGCAAGGCAAACGAGGTGCCGCGGGCGGTTGAGAAAGGTGTGAAGGATGCAAAGAAATCTTTGCACAAGATAGCTTTGGACGGTCGAACGATCCCGCACCAGGTCAACGGCAAGTACAGAGCGACGAAGGTAGCGTTGGTTCCGGCCAGCCCGGGTACGGGTGTTATTGCCAGCTCAAGTGCTCGAGCGGTGCTCGAGTATGCCGGCGTCCAGGATGTCCTCACAAAAGTTTACGGCAGCACTTCGGCAAAGAATGTCGTCAAAGCTACGCTGCAGGGATTGCTGGAGTTGCGAGATAAGGAAATGGTCGAGTCTCTTCGTGGCGTGCCGATCAATGTATAACAATTGCCGATTGATAAATGGGTGATTTTAATGCTGAATCATGAAATAACTTCCAAAGTAGGTGCTCATAGGCGTCGTCGTCGCGTTGGCAGGGGTCCCGCCAGCGGCCAGGGCAAAACCTGCGGTCGAGGGCACAAAGGTGCCGGCAGCAGGGCCGGCTCGGTTTCGATCTCGGCATATGAGGGTGGACAAATGCCGCTGTTCCGGCGGCTGCCTAAACGCGGTTTTAGTAATACCAAGTTCGCGACACGCTGTGAGATCGTCAATATCTGTCAGTTGGAAAGATTTGAGGATGGCGCCACTGTCAGCATGGAGCAGTTGTCCGATGCCGGACTGATCGATAGTGTAAAGAGCAGAGTCAAAATTCTCGGCAAGGGGGACCTGACAAGAAGACTTCAGGTGACGGCCCACAAGTTCAGCAAGTCTGCCGAGGAGAAGATTACCGCCTCGGGCGGCACGGCGAGCGTGATTTGACCGTAGTTCCGGTACCGTATTATGTGAGAAGCAAGGCAAAGAGCAGAATACGAGATATGAAATAATGCTTGGAACAGTTGTCAACATATTCAGAGTCAAGGACCTGCGCAACAAGCTCATTTTTACCGTTGCGCTGCTGGTAATCTACAGGGTGGGTTTCTTCATCTCCGTTCCGGGTTTTGACTATGAGGGGATAGTCGAAGGAGCAACACAGTCGGAGACTCCGCTGGGCAGAGCTGCCGAGATGATGCAAATGTTCACCGGCGGAACATTGAGCCGCAGCAGCTTGTTTGGGCTCGGGATCATGCCGTATATTACCTCCTCGATTATCCTGATGCTGCTGGGAGAGGTTGTTCCGGCGCTGAAGAAGTTGCGTCAGGAGGGCCAGACCGGCCACAAGAAGATACAGGAATACACGCGATACCTGGCGGTTTTGATATGCCTCATTCAGTCGATAATGTACATGAAATTGCTTGGGGGCCAGGGTTTGACCTACGTTGGCATGGAGCGCCAGGCTCTGGTAATGGGCGTCGTCGGTATGACCGCCGGGACCATATTCCTTATGTGGCTCGGCGAGCAGATAGACGAATACGGAATAGGCAATGGTATCAGTTTGATCATCATGGCCGGGATTGTCTCTAGGATGCCCTGGGCTGTTCAAACGCTCCTGCAGAATGTCGACTTATCCATAGACGCTCCGGTTGGCAGTGTAGGGCCGGCAAAGATACTGTTCCTGGTAGCGGCCTTCTTGTTTGTCGTTGCCGGCGCCATACTGATCACTCAGGGGCAGCGCCGCATACCTATTCAACAGGCCAAGCAGATGCGGGGTCGCCGGGTATACGGAGGGCAGCGCCATTACCTGCCCTTGAAGGTAAATCATGGCGGGGTGATGCCCATAATCTTCGCTTCGAGTTTCATGATGTTCCCGCCGATCATATTTGGCCAGCTGTTGAGAATAGAGAGCCTTTTTGACTCGACAATTCTCAATACGATCAACGACGCGTTGAGCTATCGGGCTTACACTTATAATGTTTTGTATATGTTGCTGATCTTTCTGTTCGCATATTTCTGGGTGACAGTGCAGTTTCAGCCCAAAGAAATGGCAAAGAATCTCCGCGATGCGGGAAGTTTCATTCCCGGGCTTCGACCGGGGCGCAGGACCGCCGACTACCTGGAAACGGTAATGACTCGGATCACCTATTTCGGTGCGTCGTTCTTGGCTATAATCGCTGTCGTGCCCTCGCTGATCATAGTGGGGCTCGGGATTCAGCCCACCGTGGCCAATTTCCTTGGCGGCACCGGGTTGTTGATCGTGGTCAGTGTTTCGCTCGACTTGGTTCAGAAAATAGAAGCGAACCTGTTGATGCGCAGCTATGAGGGTTTTAGCTCGACTGGAAGAATCAAAGGAGCACAGGGATGAGATTAGTGTTGTTGGGTGCCCCGGGAGCAGGCAAGGGAACGCAGTGCAAGAATATTGTCACTGAACACGGCCTGCTTCACTTATCCAGTGGAGATATACTCAGGCAGGAAAGAGCTGCGGGCACCGAACTGGGCGCCCGGGCCCAAAGCTACATGGATAGCGGCGCACTAGTTCCGGACGAGATCGTAATCGGGATGATGGCAAAGGCGATAGAAGAAGCGCCTGCATCCGGCTTTGTGCTGGACGGTTTTCCCAGAACGGTCAACCAGGCGATCGAGCTTGACAAGGCGCTGGCCGCGACCGGGCTGAAGATCGATGCTGTCTTGAACCTGAAAATAGACGATCGTGTAGTGGCGGCTCGGATGACTGGAAGAAGAAGTTGTCCCCAGTGTGGTGCCGTATACCACATTGAGAATCTAAAGCCGAAGATCAAAGGACAGTGTGACCACGATGCAACTGATCTTGTTCAGCGGCCCGATGACAGTCTGGAAGTGGTTGCGCAACGCCTTGAGACTTACCATCGGCAGACAGAGCCGCTGGTTGATTACTATAAGCAGAACGGCACAGTTTACGAGTTTGATGCCGGCGAGAGTGTTGATGAGGTTAAGGCCTCGATATTAGAGAAACTGGATACGCTCGATAAGACGCGCAGCGCTGATGCTGTGTCGAACTAAGAGACGTGAACTTTGAGATGCTTAAAGTAGATGGCTATAACGCTGCGCAGCCAAAGAGAAATTGAGTTGATGCGTCGGGCAGGTGCTGTTGTAGCTGACGTTCTTTCAAAACTAAAGGAAATTGCAAAGCCGGGGATTACTACTGCGCATCTTGACAGCGTGGCTTTGCAGATGGCCGCTGAGGCTGGAGCGGTTGCATTGTTCAAGGGTGTTCGGGCCCCGTTTTCTCAAATCGCGTTTCCGGGTGCGATTTGTGCTTCGATGAACGATGAAGTTGTTCACGGGATTCCTTCGGACAATGCCAGACTCTGCGACGGTGACATCCTCAGTGTTGATTTTGGCGTCAGACTCGACGGTTATTGTGCCGATGCCGCGATAACAATTGCGATCGGTGATATCTCTCAAGAGCGACGCAGGCTGATGGATGTTACCAAGCGCGTTCTTGATACTGCGATCGAGAAATCTGCGCCGTCTGTCAGATGGAGCCAGGTAGCTGCCGAGATGCAGCGATGCGCCGAGGAGGCCGGGTTCTCGGTTGTGAGAGACTTTGTTGGACACGGCATCGGCCGCGAGATGCATGAAGAGCCGAGAGTGCCCAATTTTGTCAGCAATGAGTTGCTGGCACATGATGTAGTTTTGGCCGAAGGAATGGTTTTGGCTGTTGAGCCCATGATCAACGAGGGCTCATGCGGCGTTAGAACGCTAAAGAATGGATGGACAGTTGTGACAAAGGACGGCAAGAGTTCGGCCCATTTTGAGCACACAGTTGCCATAGTGAAAGATGGTTGTCGGGTACTAACTGTTAAAGGGCGGTAAGAGACGACTGCAACGCGCCTCTGAGTGTGAATTGCGAAACAATACGAAATGCCGAAGAAGGACACGATAAGATTACAGGCCACCGTGATGGACGCTCTGCCGAATGCGATGTTTAGGGTGGAGTTGGAGAACGGTCACAAGATCTTGGCTCATGTTTCCGGGAAAATGCGAATGCATTTCATTCGTATCTGCCCCGGAGACACGGTCGTAGTTGAAATGTCGCCTTATGATTTGAATAGAGGTCGAATAGTGCTCCGGAATTAACCGCGGCCTGGTTACTGGCGGCTCTCCGCCGCGTTCAGGCGTGAACCCTAAGCGCAATTGCAGGTATGATTAATGAAAGTCAGAAGTTCTGTAAAACGTATATGTGAGAATTGTAAGATTGTTCGTCGCAAAGGTGTTGTGCGGGTAATTTGTACAAACCCGCGACATAAGCAGCGCCAAGGATAGCCTTTGTCGCTGGAGCCAGGCGCCAGAGAAGCTACAAGATATGAAAAGGAGCTGATATGCCGCGTATAGTCGGTGTTGATATTCCCAACGACAAATCCATACTGATTTCACTGACCTATGTTGTCGGTATAGGCCGGCGCACTTCGGCCCAGATATTGAAGGAAGCCGGGGTCGATGAAACTACCAAGGCTGGCAAGCTCAGTGAAGATGAGCTGAGCCATATAACGCAGATTATCGACCGCAATTGTATCGTCGAAGGCCAGCTTCGCAGGCAGGTAGCCCAGAACATTGCTCGCCTGCGTGATATCGGCTGCTACCGCGGCATTCGCCACAGGAGAGGCTTGCCGGTCAGAGGCCAGTGTACTCAGAGCAATGCACGCACGCGCAAGGGTCCGCGTAAGACCGTTGCGGGCAAGAAGGGTGTGAAGGAAAAACGCTAAGAACTCGGTCGTTTCCGATGGGCGCACGATAAGAGAAGAAAGTAATGGCAAAAAGAACAAAGCGAAAAGTCAGAAAAGATGTCGTTCGGGCCATTGTCCATATAAAGGCGACATTCAACAATACGTTGATTACAATCACCGATTTGGACGGCAACACGGTCTGTGCAGGCTCGGCAGGCTGTGTGGGCTTCAAGGGATCTCGCAAGAGCACACCCTTTGCGGCCCAGAGAGCAGCTCAACGTTGTGCGAGTGCGGCCATGCGCAACGGCGTGCGTGAGGTTGAGATCAGAGTCAAAGGCCCCGGT
Organism: Phycisphaerae bacterium SG8_4; assembly: GCA_001303465.1. Classification (GTDB taxonomy): domain Bacteria; phylum Planctomycetota; class Phycisphaerae; order Sedimentisphaerales; family Anaerobacaceae; genus SG8-4. The sequence continues at coordinate 4,614 of LJTR01000012.1, read as the reverse complement.
TCGGGCCGTGAATCTGCCATATCAGCTCTGCAGCAGGCGGGATTGCGTATCTCGTCGATAGAGGATGTCACGCCGCTGCCGCACAACGGCTGTAGACCTCCGAAGCGAAGAAGAGTTTAAGTGCCAACGACCAATTGAGTTTTTTGGAGACAAATAAGAGAGATGGGGCGTTATTTGGGTTCATCTTGTAAGCACTGCCGCCGTGAAGGCATGAAGCTCATGCTCAAAGGCATCAGGTGTGAGACCGCGAAGTGTCCGGTCGAGAAGAAACAGCGAAATCTGGCTCCCGGAATGCACGGATGGCGCAGGGGCAGAATAAGTGAATATGGCGTTCGGCTGCGCGAGAAACAAAAGGTCAAGAGGTATTACGGCCTTATGCAACGCCAGTTTATGAGGTGTTTTCGCCAGGCCGAGCGGATGAAGGGTAATACCGGCGAAACGCTGCTGCAGTTACTCGAAAGGCGTCTCGATAATGTCGTATATAAGCTGAATTTCGCGCCGTCCCGCAAGGCCGCGAGACAGTTAATCGCCCACGGTCACATTTACGTAAACGGGCACAAAGTCAATACCAGCGATTACACTACGAAAATCGGTGAGAAGATAACGGTCAAAGGTTCGCAGAAGAGCCGCAAGAGAGTGAAAGAGCAGTTGGACACCAATCCGAATTTTACGGTGCAGAATTGGCTGCAACTGTCAAGGGAGGACCTGCAAGCTACTGTTGTTGCATTGCCCACCCGGGACGACGTCCAGGTTCCCGTCGAGGAACTTTTGGTTGTGGAGTTTTGCTCGAGGTAGAAGCAAGACAGTTCTGCGCTTCTTCTTGGGTTCTGCGAGGATTTGACTGTTCAGTATTGATAATGAACGGATCCCGTTGACTCAGAGTTTGCATAGGAGATATACATGCGAGTTACATGGCGTGGTTTGGAGTTGCCGACTCGTGTTGAACGAGACACGGTGGTATCGAGTGAGAAGTATGGTCGATTTTTTGTCGAGCCTTTCGAGCGTGGTTTCGGCACTACGATTGGCAACAGCCTCAGACGCATATTGCTTTCCTCTCTGGAAGGAAGCGCCGTAACATCGGTCAAGATTGCGGGGGTCGACCACGAATTCAGTTCGATAAGCGGAGTGATGGAGGATGTCACTGAAATCGTTTTGAACGTCAAAAGCCTTGTCATTCGCCTTAACGACGAGGGACCGAAAATAATGACGGTTTCGGCAGACAAAGCCGGGGTCGTCACGGCGGCCGACATTGTCGCCGACCCGGCCATCGATGTGGTAAACAACGATCTGACAATAGTCACTTTGACCGAAGACGTGAAATTCGAGATGGAAATGGTGGTTGAGAACGGCCGTGGTTATGTGCCGGCTTCCGAGCGAATCGCCGCCACTGATAGGTTCGATCAGGAACTTGGAAGGATCATGCTCGATACCGTCTATTCTCCGGTTACGAGGGTGCGTTACACGACCGAAAACACCCGCGTGGGACAGAAGACCAACTATGACAAGCTCATCCTGGAGATTTGGACCGACGGAACCGTCGCCCCTGAGATGGCGCTTGTCGAAGCCGCGAAAATCCTGCGCAAGCATGTGAATCCTTTCGTGCAGTATTTCGAACTGGGAGAAGAAACGGTCGCCTCTTCGGAGATCGTGGAAGCTAAAACCGAAGAGCCCGCGGTCAACGAGGAATTGGCCCAGAAGCTGCTCATGTCTACCCAAGAGTTGGAACTCTCGGTACGGGCGAACAACTGCCTCGAGTCGGCAAATACCCAGACTATCGGAGACTTGGTAAAAATGACTGAAGCTGATCTTCTGAAGATTCGCAGCTTCGGCAAGACCTCATTGCGCGAAATCAAGAGAAAGCTTGCCGACATAGGGCTTTCTTTGGGAATGACAGATGTATAGAAGTAGCGTATAGCGGATAGCGGTTAGCGTTTAGTGCAGAAACTAGAGCCTATCCGCTACACGCACTGTGTTATCCGTTAGATACAAGAGGAGTTCAATTATATGCGTCACAGAGTAGCAGGACGACGATTAGGCCGGACAAAGGAACACCGTCTGGCTATGCGGCGAAATATGGTCGCTTCGCTTTTCCAGTACGAGACGATCTCGACCACAAAAGAGAAAGCCAGGGAGGTAAAACCCTTTGCCGAGAAGCTGATAACGCTGGCCAAGAAAGGAACACTCTCTGCCAGACGCCAGGCTATTGCTATGCTCGGCAATCGTGACATCATCGACCACGAAAGCGGGCAGGCCGTGAGAAAGGGCACCGTGATCGGCAAGCTGTTCAGTGAGATTGGTCCCAGATACCTCGACAGGCCGGGCGGCTATACGAGAATCATCCGCCTGTCTCTGAGAAGGCTCGGTGATAACGGCGAACTTGTGTTGCTGCAGCTGTTGGGTGACGACGAGCCGGCTAAGGGACAGAAGAAGAAACGCTCTCGCAAGAAGGCGGCCGTCGCAGCCAAGGCCAAAGAACCCACAGTTGCCCAGGAGGTAGCTGAAGCCGAAGAGACCGTGGAAGCCGAGGAGGTCACTGAGGTAGCAGAGCCGGCCGAGGCCGAAGACTCTGCTGAGCAGAACGATAAGGAACCGTAGTCTTTGTCTGACGGGATAGCATTCGATGAGTTCGGATGATTGCGTTTTCTGTAAGATTGTAAGCGGCCAATTGCCGGCTGTAAAGATTTACGAAGACGAAGTTACTCTGGCGTTCTTGGATGTCGGCCCCATAAGCGACGGCCATACTCTGGCAGTTCCGAAGCGGCACTTTGAAAGATTACACGATTGCCCGGCCGAGCTTCTGGGTCGGATCTGCGGTTGCCTCGGTAAAATAGCGGGCGCAGTCAGCGCGGCGATGGATTCGGACGGCTATAACATGTTGTGCAATAACGGCAGGGCGGCAGGCCAGATTGTTGAGCATTTACATTTTCACATAATTCCACGCAATGCCGGCGACGGCCTGCTCGATAGGTGGCCTTCTTATCGCTATGAGAAGGAGAAGATCGAGGCTATTGCCGATAAAATTCGGCAGAATTTGTAAAATTTCTTTTGTCATTCTTGATAAAAGAAGACATTTGTGCTATTTTGGTTATCGTGATTAATGATTTACTGGCCGCGGGGTAGAGCAGTCTGGTAGCTCGTCGGGCCCATAACCCGGAGGTCGGAGGTTCGAATCCTCCCCCCGCTATTGCGTGTGAACAAAGGACTTGCGTTAAATCGCGAGTCCTTTTTTGTTGGGCAAAAGGGCAGATTGTACAGCACTTTTGCTCCCGCCAGAAAAAGGACCTCTGAAGAACTGTACAGCACTTTTTGACGAGTATGACAATGGTTGGACTGAATCTGAATTAGGCCTAATTCATAGACCAGTCCGCCCTTCTTTATGGTCTTAGCAATTGATGAGAAATGCAAGACATAGCCAACTTCGAGATCGCCGTTGCCTGCAGTTGTCGGGTGAGGGTGGTCACGCAGGCTGGACAAAATGCCTTGAAAATTTATCCGGCTGGTGTAGACTGTCCGACTATACCAAGAGGAATCTGGTGAAGTTACCCGGAGTCTCTTCGCTGCACCTGCTCTTGTGGTTGCAGACTTGCGTCCGCCCTGGCGGGCAGTAGTAATGCGGCCGAAGAGCGCCGATTCGTTGTCGAGCACGGACTGACAGCAGCGACGTGGGCCAATAGGATTTGTGAGAATAGCCATGGCAGAACTAGAGCAGGATGTTGAGCGCAGGCGGGTTTGCGACAGGAAGATCGAGCCGGCGCAGAGAATAAAACGTTTGCCGCCCTATTTGTTCGGGCGACTCAACGCGCTGAAACTCACCAAGCGCCAGGCGGGCGTCGATATCATCGATCTGGGGATGGGCAACCCGTCGGACCCGGCGCCGCAGATCATAATCGACAAGCTGTGCGAAGCCGCCCAAGACCCGCGCAATCACCGATACAGTGCGTCGAAGGGCATCAAGAACCTGCGCGGGGAGATCGCGAAGAAGTATGAGGCCAAATGGAATGTGCAGCTTGACCCGGAGACGGAGGTTCTAGCCTGTATCGGCTCAAAGGAGGGATTCAGCCACCTCTGTCTGGCGATGATGGGCCCGGGCGATACGGCGATCGTTCCCGATCCGACTTTTCCGATACACAACTACGCCGTGGCGCTGGCAGGCGCCAATGTCGTATCCGTTCCTCTAGGAAACGACGAAAAGTTCATAAACAACATCACGATGGTGATTGAGAACATGTACCCGCGGCCCAAGTTGCTGATTCTCAATTACCCTCACAACCCGACGGCTATGACCGTCGACGAGGGCTTCTTCGAGCCGGTTGTCGAACTGGCCAGGAAATTCGGGATAGCGGTAATCAACGACTTCGCCTACGGCGAGACCTGCTTTGATGGCTACAAGGCGCCGAGCTTTCTCTCGGTCAAAGGGGCAAAGGACGTCGGCGTCGAGTTTACCACGCTGAGCAAGCCCTATAATATGGCGGGCTTTCGTGTGGGCTTCGTTGCCGGCAATAGGGACATGGTTGATTACTTGGCCACGATAAAGGGCTACTACGACTACGGCATATTTCAGGCGATACAGATTGCCGGCATCATTGCGATGCGGCACTGCGAGGAGGATATTGC
>LJTR01000271.1 GCA_001303465.1 Phycisphaerae bacterium SG8_4 | reverse complement strand
ATCGCCTACCGCGAGTATGCGGTCGCAGTATTTCGAGGCCCCTACGAGAGAGTGTTTGAAGTAAGAGTCCTGATCGCCGAAGACTTCGTTCACATAAAGATCTTCGTTGTGAGCCAGTTTCATGACGTTGTAGAACATGGTGTCATGCCCTGGATGTTTCTCCACGATTCGACGCATTGTCGCTACCTCATGGGCATAGAAAACCGTCCCGAAGTCGCATGTCGGCTCAAGAATCCCCGCCAACGCAGTTGGCATACCCATAAACTCATGTGAGACGATCAGTGTCGAGTCGTCGGCGGCGCCGATCGCCTTGAGCACGGCAATCGCCACCGGGGCCAGTCTGACATACTGCTCGAACTCCCACAGGTTCTCATAAAGGTCGCTGCGAACCCCGAACTCTTCGAACAGTTGCTTTTTGAAGTTGTTGATCGCCTCCTTGTCCGTATGTGTCACGTCAATCAAAACAACCTCAGGTGAGCTTTTCACGCCCGTCTTCTCGTCAACGAATGTCCGTCTGCCGTAAACGATTCCGGCACTGTAGAAATCTTCGATCTTACGAAATGCCGGCCCATAGCCTGTGTTTACAAATCCATCGATGGACGAGTAGAGCACTTCGCCATTCTCGCCGAGTCGTCCGCCGACGGAGCCTTCGGTGGTGAACAATGGTCCGACAAGTATGGAACGTTGGACTGCGTCAAGATAGGATTGGCACGTGAAGAAACCCTGCAAGACGGCACCTATGCCGCCGACTTTGCCCACTGTCTCATGGGTAACATGTACGGCCGTCTTCTGCTCGGTCATCGTAAGTCTCCCTCCAAGTATACCTGAAGTCTAACAGGGAAGTTTGTCACTGTTTCTGAGTAAATCTTAAGAAACAGTCTCATGAGAGCCAAACATGAGGATTTCAAGAGGGTGACTATTTTCGGTGGGCCGAAAAAGATAGGATGCAGGTTGCAGGTAAGCAGTGCCTTTTCGGACGGACTGGGCGGCGTCGCAGAATTTTGGTCGGATCAGCCTATCCGGGCTCGCAACGCCCTGATCGCCCCTGAGAGCAGTTGCTGGGGAATATCGGCCAATTCCGGTTCGGGTATCTCGCTGAGCGCGATTCTGTCCAGGACCTCTGTCACCCGGCTGCCAAAGGGTGTTATCAGCGCTCCGGTACTCTCGGCCTCGTCCAATTCACCCTCGGCCATTTGCCTCAGATACATGATCACGTTCTTGGTCAGTTCCCTGTCGCTCATCTCGTACACGGCCCCGCCGGCCTCACGCGGTCCGTCCGGAATCTCTCGTTCTTTGAGTATATCCTGCGTCAGCCTGTATGTTTCGGCCATCAGCTGTTTTTCTCTTTCCAGAAAGCCCGGATCTATAGGCGCGAGTTTCAGCTCTTCGTCCGAGTCTGGAAGGGGGACATATATTCTGTTGTGACAAGCCGGGCATTTACCCATCCTGCCGCCGACGGTGTCGGAGGCTTCTATCTTCTTGTTGCAATGCTCGCAGTGAAATGTGATCGCCATTTTAGCACCTCTGTCATTTTCAATTTAATCGTTGGCACCAAGCCCCGGACTCTCCTGACGACAACTGATTTGGCTCGCCTTGTACTCGGCGACTACTTCGGTACTCATCCCGCCGCGAGGCGTAAATCGAGACTTAATTTTCATCCAGCGCGGTTTGCACTCGCGGCTCAAATCGTCTAGTATGTCATTCGTCAGAGCTTCGTAAAAAATCCCCTTGTTGCGATAGCTCTGCATATAGAATTTGAGGCTCTTGAGCTCTATGCATAGCTTGTCGGGACAATATTCTATTGTGATCTCGCCAAAATCCGGCTGGCCTGTTCGGGGGCAAACGCTTGTGAACTCGGGGCACCTTATTGTTACGTGATAGTCTCGCTCGGGACGTGGATTATCGAATAGTTCTATCTCGACCGGTTCACTCATTGCGAAACCTCAGTTATCAATCCTGCTCGAATATATAATAACCCGCATGTTTGCTGCGTGCAAGCGATAATTCGGCAACCCTCGGACAATTCTCAAGATTCCGGTGCGAACCGAATGCTCATTGCATTTTGACAACTCTGGCCGCAGTCAGTAGAATAACGCTATTGCAGCAACCTCCTGCAGAGTTTTTGTTCGTTGCAGGGGACGAGGACTTACACAGTAGGGAGAACAACCAATGGAGTCTGCAATTAAGAATCTGAACCGCCGCCAGTTCCTGGCTGCTCTCGGCACCAACGCTGCCGCTACTCTGCTGTGGCGCGGCTCGTCTGCGAAAGCCGCTGCAAGAAGCAGCAGGCCCAATTTCGTGTTTGTCTTTGCCGACGATCTGGGCTGGGGAGACCTCGGCTGCTACGGCAATCGCCAGATAAAGACGCCCAACCTGGACGAGCTCGCACGAAAAGGGACGCTGTTCACGCAGTTTTACGTCAACGGCTCGGTCTGCTCGCCCTCGCGCACGGCGTTTATGACGGGCCATTTCCCCGCACGTCACAGCGTTCACGGCCATTTCGCGACTCACAAACAAAACGAGGCCCGGGCGATGCCCGACTGGCTCGATCCCAAAGCCAGCACGGTCACGAAGTTGCTCCGAGACGTCGGTTATGTCACCGGGCATTTCGGCAAATGGCACCTCGGCTCAGGCCAGGGCGCTCCGATCCCCGGCGCGTACGGGATCGACGAGCACGCAACCAGGACATCTTCGGGACCGCAGCTGACCGGGACCAGCGATCCGTACTTCAGAGCCAAATCAACCGCCCAGATCGTGGAGCGAACTATAGAGTTCATTGAGAAGAACCGCAAAAGGCCCTTTTACGTGAACGCCTGGACCCTCGTGCCGCACGCTACGCTCCATCCAACCGACGAGCAGATGGAACCCTATCAGCGTTATGGTCCTCAGGGTGTCCCTTACAAAGGTGCAAAGCAGATATACTATGCCTCCGTCTCCGACATGGATCGTCAGATTGGCCGGCTTATCAAGAGAATTGACGAGTTGGGCCTGGCCGAAAACACCGTCATTGCCTTTTCCAGTGACAACGGTCCGGAAGATTTCGACATTCGAAATGCCGTTCACAGCGGCATAGGCGACACCGGCCCGTTCCGCGGACGAAAGCGAAGCATATATGAAGGCGGTATCCGCATGCCGTTCATCGTCCGCTGGACTTCGCACACGCCGGCGGGCAAGGTCGACGACAAAAGCATTATCGCCGGCGTGGACTGGCTGCCGACCGTTTGCAGCCTGGCGTCTGTCAAGTTACCTGCCGGGCTGAATCCGGACGGCGAGGACATGTCACAGGCAATTCTCGGCAAACCGCAAGCGCGTAGCAAACCGCTGATGTGGCAGTGGAGATTTCGAATCTTCGGCGACATGGTCCACAGGAGTCCCATGTTGGCCGTGCGCGACGGAAAGTGGAAGCTGCTTATGAACCCCGACCGCAGCCGGGTCGAACTGTACGATATTGTCAGCGATCCGACCGAGCTGGACAATGTTGCCGATCAAAATCCTGCGATTGTGCGGAAACTCTCAGAAAGGTTGTTAAGATGGCACAAGTCTCTGCCGGCCGGGCCCGTCGACGATGTGGCCGGCTCAAACGCATATCCCTGGCCCACGAGCAAATGAACCAGCTCAGACGGATTATCGTGTGTGTTGTTCTCGTGCAAACCTTGTTTGTTGTTGGGGGCGCCGCCGCATCCGAGAAAGCTGTTATGAACAAGACGGACCTTTTCGAAGCGGGAACGGGCGGTTACGCTACATACCGCATTCCTGGGATAATCGTGACAAGCAGAGGTACGCTGCTCGCTTACTGCGAGGCACGCAAAAGCCTCCAGGGTGACTGGGGCACTATCGACATCATGATGCGGCGAAGCGCCGATGGGGCAAGAACGTGGCTGAAACAGCGAAAGATAGTCAACATCGAAGGCAAAGTCACCCAAAATGCGGTGGCCCTCAAGCAGAACCTTGCCCGGGAAGGGGAGATTACCATAAACAACCCCGTCGCGATTGCAGACAGGCAGATCGACGCCGTGCATTTTCTGTACTGTGTTGAGTATGCCCGCTGCTATTACATGCGGAGTGACGATGATGGCAGGACCTTCACTGAACCTGTTGACATAACCAGAACTTTTGAGAAGTTCCGCGACGAATATGATTGGAAAGTCCTGGCAACCGGCCCCGGCCATGGAATCCAGTTAAAAAACGGCCGGTTGCTCGTCCCCGTCTGGCTCTCTACCGGCACGGGGGGACATGCACACAGGCCCTCCTGCGTGTCGGTCGTCTACAGCGACGATCATGGCAAGACATGGCTGCGGGGGCAGATCGTAGTTGCCAACCCCAATCCGGTCAACCCGAGTGAGACTGCTGCCGTCCAGCTTGCCGACGGGCGCGTGATGTTCAACATTCGCCACGAGTCGAAGCCTAGATTGCGTGGCGTCTCTATAAGCGGCGACGGCGCAACCGGCTGGAGCGAGATGATATATCACGAGCAGTTGCCCGAGCCTGTCTGCATGGCGAGCATTGTCAGGCTCAGCGAAAAGCCCGGACATAAGCGCAACCGCATCCTCTTTGCCAATCCACACAACGCGGATGATCGCGGGCGCAGAAATGTCACCGTCAAGCTCAGCTACGATGAAGGCGAGAGCTGGCCTGTGGCCCGATCCATCGAGCTGGGCATCAGCGGATACTCAGACATGGCTGTCGGAGAGGACGGAATGGCCTATTGTTTCTACGAGCGCGGCAGCGTTGACACCAGCCACTACAGACCGGCTCAGCTCACTGTTGCCCGTTTCAACCTTCAGTGGCTGACAAACGGCCAGGACCGCTTTGAATAGCGGCTGATTGCATATCGACGGAGACTGCGCAATGGCGACAAAGAAAGCAGTAGTCCTGTTAAGCGGCGGCCTTGACTCGGCAACGACGTTGGCTGTAGCCCTCAGTGAGGGCTTTCTGTGTTACGCCCTGACATTTGCATATGGCCAGCGGCATAAGCGGGAGATTCAGGCCGCCAGGGCGGTGGCCGGCTCTCTGGGTGTCACCGAACATCGCATAATCGACATCGATCTTGCTGCCTTCGGCGGCTCGGCACTTACCGATTCGGCTATCGAGGTACCCAAAGACCGGGGCGATCTGGACAACTCACCGAAAATACCGCTCACCTATGTGCCGGCCCGCAACACTATATTCTTAAGTTATGCGCTCGCCTGGGCTGAGGTACTCGGCGCCTTTGACATCTTCATCGGAGTAAATTCCACCGACTACAGCGGCTATCCCGACTGCCGCGCTGAATTCATAGCCGCTTTCGAGCAGACTGCTAATCTGGCGACCGCAGCCGCAGTCGAGGGCAAGGGCCGATACGAAATTCATACGCCGATCATAGAGATGACGAAGGCGCAGGTCATCCTTGCCGGCACGGAACTGGGCGTCGATTATTCCCTGACGCACAGTTGCTATGACCCCGACTCGAAGGGCCGAAGCTGCGGGCGGTGCGACTCCTGCAGATTGAGATTGAAGGGCTTTGCGGAGGCAGGGCTCGAGGATCCAATCGAATATCGAACAGAGAATTTAGATTGACCAAGATCCAAGTGCGACATACGAGGTACGAACCTGATGGTAGTAAATGAGATATTCTACTCTTTGCAGGGTGAGGGATTCCTTGCCGGGATGCCCAGTGTGTTTGTGCGCCTGGCCGGCTGCCCTTTGCGCTGCCGATGGTGCGATACCAAGTATGCCTGGGCCGAGGATGCCGGGCAGGATCAAACTGTCGCTGAGATAGTTGAGGCAGTCTGCAAGTGGCGCGGCCGATTCGTGGTAATAACAGGCGGAGAGCCGATGGTGAATTTCGAGATCCGCCAGTTGGCGCGGGAGTTGAAAGCCGCCGGCAAGCACATAACAATCGAGACCGCGGGCATTGCATACATCCCGGATGTGCCCTGCGATCTAATGAGCATCAGCCCGAAGCTGAGCAATTCTGCCCCGCTCGAGGCCGAGTCGGCAGGGGTCCACAAGGATTCGAGGCTAGACCTGGCCGTTCTTGGAGAACTGATTGCCAACTACCATTACCAGCTCAAATTCGTTGTCGATTCGGTGAATGATGTTCCGGAGATTCAGGAGGTGATAGAGCAGACGGGCAACATTGACCCTCACATGGTAATGCTAATGCCGCAGGCAGCCACAAGAGATGAGCTGGCGTCCAGGTCTCCCGTGGTGGCTGAGATCTGCAAGAGTGTCGGCTTTGCATTTTGCCAGAGACTTCACGTTCTCCTCTGGGATGGCCAAAGGGAAACGTAGTCCAATCTACTTCATCGTTCGCCAAATTTCAGAATTGCCCGTTGACAATCAATAATCATTAATCAATAATCATTCCAAAGCCCGGGTGGCGGAATAGGCAGACGCGCTAGCTTGAGGGGCTAGTGACCTTCGGGTCGTGCTGGTTCGACTCCAGTCCCGGGCAGTTTCAATTGACTATTGTCTATATACGATTGACTATTGTTCAACGTTCCTACGTTTACCCCATCTACCGCAGGAGATTCCTTTGTCGTTTAGGATGTGATAGGAGTGGCTGAATCAGGTACGTATGTCAGATCGATAGGTCTCTTATCTTAGAATGTGATTCAGACTCGATTCCAATCGAGGGCCTAGCGCCTGCCAACTCAAACAACCAATATAGACGCTAATTGACTATAACTTATTCTATGGATGCCGCGTTTGTTAGCGATTGTAGATGCCAAGTTCGATTACTCTCCTCCCTCGCAGGCGGGCTCTTTACCTTGGGGGGGGCAACAGCAAGCCCCACTCTCATCATCGACCAGGAGGTACGTCTCAACGTCATCTATACCGGAGGATCGATCGAAGATGGGCCGCTGTTGCTTGGGCTGACAGATCTGCTTAGTCAAGTGAACGCGATGTTTTTCCTTGGCTCGGCCACCGCCGTAGAGCTGCAGCAACTGCTCCAGGCTAGAGCCGGTTGTCTTTCTCTTGGACTGAATGTTTCTTCTTATCACTTTATATGGAGGCTGACCAATGTCTTATTTTTTGACACATAATGTACAGCGAATCACCCGATACGCAATGATTCTATTCGCAATGATTTCGCTTGGCGGATGCTCTATTATTTTCAAAGTCAAACCAGAATACGAACTCCTGTTCCCTTGGCCTGATGGCACACCGTTGCAGACGCCAACCGACTCTGGCATCGTTGTTGTGCACGAAGAACCTGGCAGTTTTGCAGTGCTTCACGGCTTTGCCTGTGCACAGTCCAATCGTAAGGGCGAGGAGGATTTCGTTCGCATTCATGAAGAGTTGGATCTGGCCACCGAACTACCGTCCGGCGGCAGATACATAACAGACGCCACGGTGTTCCTCAATGGTTGGCGCATGGAATATTTTAAGGAGAATCATCACGTCCAGGGCTTCGGCGCGGCGATCACCAACATTGACCTGGACCGTTTCGAGCTCAGTTGGGAAGCCGGCGGGGCGCTAGCCGAGCATGGTTTTGACTCCGGCTATAGCTGGTGCTACGACTACACTGTCCTGGCGTGGAATGTCAATCAACTGGATATGCATGTTGACCACAGCGACCAGGAGAACACCTTCTGGAACATCGAGCGCTACGATAAGAACACAACGGCGGTGCATGTCTTGCCCAACTATCGTCAAAATGTTCCCTTTATTTCATCAGAGGCAACAGTGACGGTTTTGCCCCGCGCGTTTGGCCTGGCTTGGGGCTACGACGACGACCAGCACGTGTTGCAGGCGGCGTACAATCTGGGTCAGAGTGAGACATTTGTCCAAAGTGGTAGAGCGTATGGGGACTTGGATCCACCCGTGCTCCCTCCTGGAGTCGGCCGGGTCGATTCTGGATCCGTCAGTTGGGATTCAAGATTGATACTAAAAGACAATAAAACCAGGCACGACTTCTACGCCGCAGAGATCGTATCCGTCTTCGGTGGGGCCTCTGTCGGTGTCATTCAACCGCCCTTCACGATAACGCCGGCAGAAGAGATAGACTCTATGCTCTTTACCGGCACGATCACAGGCGCAGGCGGCGAAGGCGGACTCAAGACCGAGAATGTTGCTATCGAGAATATCCCTTTCGACTATGCCGTCCCTGTTCTAACGGGGTGGTCGCTGGAGTACACCGACGAGGACCATCACGTCCGAGATATCGGCGCCCGCATCGAGAGCTTTAGTTACGATAAGAACCCGGGCGACTCGACGGGTACCTTGCGTTACACAATCTCGTCGATTCTCGATGACCGGAATGAAGGAAAATGGACCCAGAATCTTCATCGCGTCAATATCCTCGGGTGGAATAGCTCATCCGCTGGGGGTGTTGGCGGTCAGCCTGAGCTAAAAGAACCTGGAGGGGTCGTGCAGTAACGGTGCCACCTAAGCTGGGCGCGGACTATGATAGAGATAGAACTTGTTAGCACTGGCCGGAAGAACAGTGCTACACTATGAAGGAGGAATGTCATAAAGGAATAAGGCAAAAAATGTCCAGCATGCAAAGAGTTGATCAGGGCAAAGGCCGTTAAATGTCCGCACTGCAAAACACACTTAGCTGGTTGCGAACCCGATCACGCCGGAACCTGTCCCTATTGCAAGGAAGGTATCGATCCGGAAGCGTTGCGGTGTCATCACTGCCTATCAAGTTTGAGGGCTACGGGGGTGCTGGAGGCACTTCTTCAAGAATCGTCAGGCAGTTATGGGACCACTGAAAGCCCTGGTGATGGTAGCGTCGTACCAATCGATAATGAAGATGCGAGTGTTCAGGTTCTTTTGGGCGGTAATGGTGCACTCCCATCTCTGGGTGGGGATGGTTTGGTGAGAAACGTTGCTTCTACATCTATGTAATAGTCTGCGATGTGATTGAGGAGATTGACCCCATTGCTGGGTTCAAGCCAAAAAGATGCGAGAACTGCCGCTGGGAGAAGAGAAGAGTTTGTATTTGGAGTCCAATTCAAGCCTTTCGGGCACCTTTAGACCTCAACTTAAAACTTGGTGTTTGCACAGTCAAAATACTCCAACTATATTGCCCATACGGCAAGACCTATACGCATAGAATATAAAAGAACTGTTTGCCATGTTGCCCTTCGTGGGAATAGCAATTGAAACATAAAGTCCCGGGCAAGTACATCAAATTAAGAACTAGCCATGTCCTCAAATCGGGCTATCAGGCAACTCTCATAATCTTGGCGGTGTTGTCGCCGTTGTCGCTCTCGACCGCAGCTTCGGCAGTAAATATGCCCGGGCTCGCGCGATTGTCCGCAATCTCAGCATCGACCTTCAACATCCTTTGTCTCGTGTGAGACGCCAGCTAGCTTGGGCAGTTCCTTCCGAGATTCACTGCAAGAGTACGAGTTCGCCAAAAGAAACTGTCATTAGCCGACGCCCGCGGCCATAA
>LJTR01000270.1 GCA_001303465.1 Phycisphaerae bacterium SG8_4 | reverse complement strand
TTTCCGATCACGAACGTTGCCGCGACGGCCTCCAGCGAAAACATCGGCGACATGGGTCCGGGCCAGACGGTAGACGGCTCCGGACTCAACGCCGACGACCAGCACTCGGTCGAGCCGACGGATATGTGGCTAAGCAGCAGTCTGCCTACGGCACCTCAGCCGACCTGGATACAGTTCGAGTTCGACGATGTCTATGACCTGTACGAAATGTGGGTCTGGAACTCGAATCAGTTGCTCGAGCCGGTGATAGGCTTCGGCGCCCAGGATGTCACGCTCGAACATTCGCTCGACGGCGAAAACTGGACCTCACTGGGCGAGTTCCAGATCCCGCGGGCGCCGGGAGTACCCAACAACGCCCACGATGCAACATTCGATCTTTCCGGCATATCGGCCGGGTTCGTCAGACTTACCGTCAACAGCGGCTGGGGCGGCATTTTGGATCAGTTCGGCCTGGCCGAAGTTCGGTTCTTCTTTGTCCCCGTCGCCGCCAGTGATCCTGCTCCGGCAGTGAGAGATTTGGGCGTACCGCTGGATGTGACGTTAGACTGGCGAAGCGGGCGCGGGGCCGTCAGGCATGAAGTCTACTTGAGCAAGGATGAGGCAGCAGTTGTCGACGGCACGGCCCTTGTTGATACTGTTGACACAACATACTACCAGCCCGGCACTCTCGAGTACGGCCAGATCTACTACTGGAAGGTCAACGAGGTCAACGACGCCGCCGATGTGCCCGTAAGGGAAGGGGAAGTCTGGGAATTCTCAACGGTGGAGAATTTCATCGTCGAGGACTTCGAGAATTACAGTGCCGAGAATCCGATCTGGGAAACCTGGATCGACGGTCTGGGCTTCGGCGCTGCGGGCACCCCGGGCTTCAATCCCGGCAACGGAACCGGCTCGGCGGTCGGTGACGACACGCAGCCTTCCTTCACCGAAGAGACCATCGTCAACAGCGGCGCTCAATCGATGCCGCTGTTCTATGACAACAACAAGGCCGGCGCGGCCAATTATTCCGAGACAGAGCGGACATTTGATCAGACTCAGGATTGGACCACCGGAGGTGTTTCGCAAGTGTCACTGTGGTTCAGAGGCCAAGCAGCTTCTGTCGGCAGCTTTGTCGAGGCACCGGCGGGGACCTTTACGATGACCGGCTCGGGCACAGACATCTGGGATGTCGGCACGGCAGGTGACTATGGCGACGAGTTCCACTTCGCCTATAAGACGCTCACGGGCCAGGGCAGTATCGTCGCCCGAGTCGAGAGCGTTGACAACACCGATCCCTGGGCCAAGGCCGGCGTGATGATCCGCGAGAGTCTCGCACCGGGTTCGGCGCACGCCTTCGCATGCGTCACTCCCGAAAACGGAGTCGCTTCGCAGGGCCGTATAGATACGGCAAGCACGAGCTTCAACACCGCCGAGGGCGGAATTACGGCTCCGCACTGGGTGAAGCTCGAGCGCAGTATCGCGGGCGTCTTTACGGTTTCCCATTCGACCAACGGTACGAGCTGGGTTCCGGTATCGGGCTCAAATCCGACGAACATTCAGATGGGCTCAAGCGTCTATATCGGCCTTGCCGTCACTTCGCACAACGCCGGGGCGACCTGCCAAGCAGTGTTCTCCAACGTTGCGACTACAGGCAACGTTAGCGGCCAATGGGTTAACCAGGACATCGGCATAGCCAATAACGATCCCGAGCAGTTGTACATGGCGCTTGAAGATAGCGCCGGCCGCGTTGGTGTGGTTAACCATCCGGATGGTCCGGCCTCTTCGCAGACCGGCGACTGGACTTTGTGGGCGGTGGACCTGGCCGAATTCGCCGATCAGGGTGTTAATCTATCCGGCATCAAGAAGATCATGCTTGGTCTTGGCGATCGAGCCAATCCGGTTGCCGGCGGCTCAGGTACGATGTACTTCGACGATATCGCGGTCGGTAATCCCGTACAGTCAGAGACGCTGGGACTGAATTTGCTGGCCAACGGCGGTCTCGAAGATGGCGTTGCTGATCCGTGGAGCACCTACGGTGGCGTCACCGCGGAGGTGGTTACACAACTGGTGGGCGCGGCGGTCCCCGAGGATCCGATCGAGGGCAGCTCCTGTCTGCATCTCAATGTCACCGGTGTAGGCGCCAACTTCTGGGATGTCGGCCTGCAGCATCAAGGCCATGTATTCGAAGCCGGCAAGAAGTACACGCTTTCGGTCTTCATGAAGGCCAAAGAGGGCACTCTGGATATCAACCTCAAGCCGGAGTTGGCGGCGGATCCGTGGACCGGCTTCGGTGCTGAGGTGGTTACCATAACCGACCAATGGGCCGAATACAGCATCACGACTCCGGTCATGACCGCAGACGTCGATCCGGCCGCGATTACCTTGCACATAGGTTTTGCGGCTGCCGAGTTCTGGGTGGACGCTGCGCGATGGTACGAAGGCGACTATGTTGCGGCCAATTGATCTCGAAGTTACGGAACTGTCCGGGCGTGTAATGCCGCGGTTCTCGAACTAAACCTGTCTTAGGATGGGGCCTGTGCTGATTGACTTCGGTACAGGCCCCTTTTCATTGACTAATGGCCACTGACTCACGATGGCTCGGGATCTTCGATATTGATTATTCGCCAGTGTCAGGTGGCACCGGTAATGGGCGCCCGGACTGGAGCCGAACGGGTGGGCGACTGAAGTTTAGCGACTGAAGTTTTTCCTTGACGTAGGGGCAGCTAGTTGCTATTCTTGAGCTAGGCCAAAGACGCCTGTTTCGCTCTTTTTGGACTGATAACGGCCGTCTGTAAGGAAGGAGGCCAGGTCAATTACAACGCAATTCTTCCGGACGCATCTGTGGGGAACCGTTGGATAGCTGAGTCGTTGTCGGCCGTTTCTTTTTCAGGATAAGAGTTTTGCAGGAGCTCGGTACATACTGCTTTGAATAGGCAGGGCAGTCATACACAGAAAGTTAGTGCACACAACACACGACGATTCCGGGCAGTCTCCCGGGGCAGTGTGGGTGGACAAGTACGGGCAAACCACAGTTAGTCGCCATGCGATGAAGAGTTGGGAGCAAGTATCATGAGAACTAGAATAGTATGGTTGATCGCGATCCTCATAGTGTTTATGGGAATAGGTCTGAGCCACGGGCAGGAAGTCGTGAATCTTCTGGAAAACGGCGGCTTTGAAACCGGTGACATGGCGCCGTGGAGCACATACGGCCCCGGCACGTCGGAAGTGGTTACCGAACTGACCGGGGCGGCGGTGCCCGAAGCTCCGATTGAGGGAACGCACGCTTTGCATATTACGATTCCCAGCGCTGGCGCAAATTTTTGGGATGCCGGCTTGCAGCACGGTGGCCACGTTTTTGAATCGGGCAAAAAGTACACTCTTTCGGCCTTTCTCAAGAGCAAGTCGGGCGAGTTGAATATCAATTTCAAGCCGGAACTGGCACAAGATCCGTGGACCGGATATGGCGCGCAGGCCTTCACCATGACCGAGGAATGGACCGAATTCAGCACGACGACGCCCGTCTTTACCGCGGACGTAAATCCAGCATCAATCACATTCCACATACAGTATGATGTCGGTGATTTCTGGGTAGACGGCGTAAGATGGTACGAAGGCGATTATGTTCCCCCCGCTTTCAGACCTGTCGTTGAGGCCGCAAATCCAATTCCCGCCGACGGCGCAGACAATGTCCCCCAGGACGTGATCCTAAGCTGGGAGCCGGGCCCGTTCGCCGCCGTGCATGATGTTTATTTTGGCGAATCCTTCGATGACGTCAATGTAGCCCCGACAATGGACACGCTGGACGTACTGAAAAGCAATGACCAGCCTGGGACAACTTTCGATCCCGATGGTCTTCTCGACTTCGGCAAGACATATTACTGGCGGATCGATGAAGTTAATGCACCGCCGGACTCGACCGTATTTAGGGGCGCCGTGTGGAGCTTCACGGTTGAGCCCCTAGCCTATCCGATCACGAACGTAACGGCGACGGCTTCAAGCGAGAATACCGGTGATATGGGTCCCGGCAAGACCGTGGACGGCTCCGGACTCAACGCTGACGACCAGCACTCGGTCGACCCGACTGACATGTGGCTCAGCAGCAGTCTACCGACGGCACCGCAGCCGACCTGGATACAGTTCGAGTTCGACGATGTCTATGACCTGTACGAAATGTGGATCTGGAACTCGAATCAGTTGCTCGAGCCGGTGATCGGCTTCGGCGTCCAAGGCGCCACGCTCGAGCATTCGCTCGACGGCGAAAACTGGACGTCACTAGGCGAGTACGAGATCCCCCGGGCGCCGGGCACGCCAAACAACCCTCACGATGCGACGATCAGTCTGTCAGGTATAACGGCGAAGTTCGTCAGACTTACTGTCAACAGCGGCTGGGGTGGCATTCTCGACCAGTTCGGCCTGGCCGAAGTCAGGTTCTTCTTCATCCCAGTCGCCGCGAGCGATCCGTCTCCGCCGGTGAGGGATTCGGGCGTCCCGCTGGATGTCACACTCGACTGGCGAGCCGGGCGCGAGGCCGTTAAGCACGAGGTCTATTTTAGCAAGGATGAGGCCGCCGTTGCCGACGGCACTGCCCTTGTTGATACCGTCGAGGTGACAAGTTACCAGCCCGGCACTCTCGAGTATGGCCAGATCTACTACTGGAAGGTCAACGAGGTCAACGACGCAGCCGCCGTGCCCATAAGGGAGGGCGAAGTCTGGGAATTCTCAACGATAGAGAATTTCGTCGTCGAGGACTTTGAGAGTTATAGTGCCGAGAATCCTATCTGGGAAACATGGATCGACGGTCTGGGCTTCGGAGTCCCTGGAACTCCGAGCTTCAATCCCGGCAACGGCACCGGTTCGGCTGTCGGCGATGACACTCAACCTTCGTTCACCGAGCAGATCATCGTCAATAGCGGCGGTCAGTCAATGCCGCTGTTCTATGACAACAACAAAGCCGGTGCGGCCAACTACTCCGAGACTGAGCGGACATTTGATCAGCCCCAGAACTGGACCACCGGAGGCGTCTCCCAACTGTCGCTGTGGTTCAGAGGTCACGCGGCTTCTGTCGGCAGCTTTGTCGAGGGACCGGCAGGAACCTTCACAATGACCGGATCGGGCGCAGACATCACCGGACCGGCCGATGAATTCCACTATGCCTACAAGATGCTGTCGGGACAGGGTTCTATTACCGCCAGGATCGACAGCCTCCAGAACACCAACGACTGGGCTAAGGCCGGCGTCATGATCCGGGAGACACTTGATCCCGGATCGCCGCATGCAATGGCATTTGTTACGCCGGCCAACGGAGTTGTCTTTGAGTATCGTCTTACTCCAGGCGATAACAACGTGGGCGCTGCAAGCCAGCAGACCGGCATTACGGCACCGCACTGGGTAAAACTCGAGCGCAGCATCTCAGGTGCATTCACCGTTTCCCATTCGGCTAACGGATCGAGCTGGCAGCCTCTGGGCAACAATGCATCGGCTAACATCCAGATGGGCACGAGTGTTTACATTGGGCTTGCACTGACCAGTCACGATGCCGGGACGACGGGCCAGGCGGTATTCTCTAACGTCACGACTACAGGTAATGTGAGTGGCCAGTGGATTAACCAGGACATCGGTATAGCCAGCAACGCTCCCGAGCCGCTGTACATCGGTCTGGCCGATAGCGCGGGCAACAGTGCGACCCTCGAGCACGAGGACCCGGCCGCCACTCAGGTCGACACTTTCACCGTCTGGCCCGTAGACCTTGCCGCCTTCGCCGACCAGGGTGTGAACGTCGCCAGCGTCAAGAAGCTAATGCTTGGTGTTGGCAACCCAAGTGCTCCGGTTGCAGGCGGCTCAGGAACGATGTACTTTGATGACATCGCAATCGGCAATCCCGTACAGCCGCCGGAAGGCGGACCTCCGAACCTCCTTATCAACGGCGGCTTCGAGGATGGTGTCATGGATCCATGGAGTACTTACGGCAGCGCCACGGCTGAGGTGGTGACGCAGCTGGTCGGCGCGGCGGTCCCCGAGGATCCGATCGAGGGCGACTCCTGTCTGCATGTAAATGTCACCGACGTGGGTGCCAATTTCTGGGACGTCGGCCTGCAGCATGCCGGTCACGTGCTCGAAGCCGGCAAGAGGTACACTCTCTCGATCTACATGAAGGCCAAGGAAGGTACGCTGGACATCAACATCAAACCGGAGCTGGCGGCAGATCCGTGGACCGGCTACGGTGCTCAGGTTGTCACCATCACCGACCAGTGGGCCGAGTACCGCGTGACTACTCCGGTCCTCGATTCGGATGTGGATCCAGCTTCAATGACCTTTCACATAGGCTTTGCCGTTGCCGAGTTCTGGGTTGATGGCGCAAGACTGTACGAAGGTGGTTACGTCGCGCCGGGCGGATCGACTAATCTGGTGGTCAACGGCGACTTCGAGACAGGCGTTCAGGATCCCTGGAACCTCTACGGCCCGGCCACGGCTACTGTAGTCCAGGATATTGTTGGCGCCGACGTTCCGGAAGGCGTGATTGAAGGGGCCAATTGTCTTTTCATTGACGTTCCCGCTGCAACCACGAATTTCTGGGATATCGGATTGCAGCCACAGGGATTAGTCTCTGAGAGGGGCAAGAAGTACACCCTCTCGGCTTGGATGAAGACCGCATCGGGTACACTAGACATCAACTTCAAGCCGGAGTTAGCAGCGGATCCCTGGACCGGATATGGCGATCAGATGATAACCATAGCCGATCAGTGGGCCGAGTACTATG
>LJTR01000269.1 GCA_001303465.1 Phycisphaerae bacterium SG8_4 | reverse complement strand
GCGCCTGTCCAAATTGCCCGATGACAACTGTCGGACTGTCTTCCAATGTTCCATCGTTGCCGTTGCCCGACCCGTCGACCGCGGTCGTGCCGCCCCCCTCGTCGAGCTTCCACTGGCCCACAAGCGCGGCCCAAGTATTGCCTGCAAGGCCAAACACAAGAACAGAAAAGACTAGAGCAAGACATTTCTTAGACATGATAGTCCTCCCAAATAAAAGTTGTAGCTGCAAACGTCCTGAACCTACCAGGATAACAGAGAACGATTTTTGCCTTGCCGCACCCTCACTCATATGGGGCCGGCTTGCGTCCATGGCGACCCGAGCCTGCCTCCGTCCATTGGTGGCCAGCCGTCGGCACTTGAGAAGAAAGCAACATTCGCCCACCCAAGGCGCCCGGCTCCGACAACTCCACCACTCTCGTATATATCAGATTGCTGCCTTTGGCGTCAAGGGAAAACTCCCAATCGGACCGTGCGGTTCCCAATTAGAAAGGGGCCCGCACCGGGTCAATCGGTACGGGCCCCGTTATTAGAGAGTCTGGCTATCTTCCCTTCAGTTTTAGCCGCCGCACCTACCGCACAAGCCTGATGTCATCGAAGTACATCGTTCCTGCGTCGCCGCTGGGCGAAGGAGCATTCTTCGTGCCGACACCAATGGTGATCGAATCGACATTGGTAAGGTCCACGCCGAACGCCGACAGGTCGATGATCCACTCATTCCATCCGGAAAGCTGCGTCGCGCTCGCGTCATCGTGATAGACCACGGCTGCGCCGTTGAGAGCAACAAATACGCGGTCAGGGGCATTGGACCCGCCGCCTCTGATCCAAAGGCTGAGCTTAGTGACACCGTCGGCGGTGAAATCACGCGGCCAGGCCAGTGTCAAGGTGGCCTCGGAGGTCTTACCCACATTATTGTAGCGATATATCATTGACTGCGCGCCGCCATGAACAACAGTCTGCTCGGCATAAGGAGGCAGATCATTGCCCACGAGGGCACCGTTTGTTGTGGTCCCAAAGCCGTCAATCCAGTTATCGAATATCCTGTGGCTCGCCGGGTCGGGCGGGTCAATATCGTTATAGGCTTCAAAATCGTCCACGACAAGGAAATCACCCGTATTGAAAGTCCAGACGTTGCCCACCCACGGGCTGTCTGGATTGGTGGCGTTCACTTCATCGACGCGCCAGTAGTAGGTGGTATCCCAGGAAAGCATGCCCGGATCCAAGCTCTCATCACCCAGTGCCTTGCTGCCTATGTACTCGGCCGATGCCTTCGTGGCATTGGCCACGGCATCAGCGTCGGTACCGAAGTACACTTCGTGAGATGCAGCAAATTCTCCCGGACTCCACGCCAGATCGGATACATGCTTGACGCCGATGGTTCCGCTGGCCGGCCTTGGACCGTTCGCACTCACAAGGTACGACAGCGCGGCCGATGGAATGAGTTGCTTGGACGTCGACGGACTCGACCAGCGCAGCTCTGCTACTGCGCCACCGCCGTTCTCATAGAATTCCATTACTAGACTGTACGTCTGGCCGGCGACGAGGTCGATCGTTCCGCGGTTCTCGGTGGCGGCGTGGTCGGTCCAGTTGTTCACAAGCTGTTTGCCGTCTACCCACAGGCGCACGCCGTCATCGCTGTTGGTGTAGAAGGTGTAGGTCTCGGTGAATACAGCCTCGACCTGGCCGGTCCATCTGGCCGAGAAATTATCATCGCCGACCGACGGGTCCGGGCCGCCGGGATCACCCCAGTTAAAGTCGATCTGAGGATCTGTCCGGGTCACGGCTGGATTTCCAACCGGGCTCATGCCCTGGAAGTACTCGCCCTTGATGCCTCCGCCTTCTCCTGCAGTCGTAAAGCTCCAGACGGGGCCTTTGTGTGTAGCCGCCACGTCAAACTCATCGACACGCCAATAGTATATCTTGTCGGGTTCGAGGGGACTGGGTGCGCTGAAAGTGGCAACCGCCTGGGGCAGGCCGCCCGCCGCAGTGTCGACTTCGTCGAAATTGTCGCCGAAATAGACTGTGTGCAACTTCGCACCAAAACCGGGCGTCCAACTCAGTGTAACGTCATCTGTCGCGATGAACCTGGACCCATCAGCCGGATAGGGATTGTAGCCGGTCTTCGGCGGGATCGAAAAACTCCAGATGTCCCCTGTCCACGGACTGTTCGGTTCGTCCGGGTTAACCTCGTCGATTCTCCAGTAATAAGTTGTGCCGGGGACAAGACCGTCGGGATAGGGAAATCCGGCGAAGCCGACGATGAGCATTGTGGTCGGCTGGTTGCCCTGGAATGCCGCTTCGGCACCAGCGCTCACGTCGTCAAGATTGTCGCTCAGGTACACATCGTGCGAGACCGCAAAATCCCCCGCCCGCCAGGTAAGGGTAAGCCAGGTATCCTCAATGAGGGATCCATCGACCGGATCGGCCCCGTATGCCTTGACGATGGCTCCGCCCTGGTTTTCCATGCTCGCCCTGACATCGTCCTCGCTCAGCACGTGATCGTAGATGCGCACGTCGTCGACCTGGCCAGTATAGGACTCACCGCCAGAGGTACCTCCAATATAATAGGTCGTGTTCGCACCATCTGTTGTCTGAAAGGCTGATTCCTGTGAGAGGGCCCCGTTAACATAGATGCGAAAGTTCGCCCCATCCCCTGTCACCGCGACGTGTGTCCATTGGTTGGCAGGAACAACATCTGGGGCTGTCTCACACATGCCTCCCGCCCAACCTGCGTTGACGGTACCACGCCACGAGAGTCTCCCGTCGTTGTTAAGGAACAGCGTGTCATTAGTGTAACTCGCGGCAACCGACCGAAAAACCTGCTGCCACGTGTTGCCCGTTCGGCTTGGGTTAATCCAGGCCGACACCGTAAATGTCCCCTGAAAGAAATCCCCGATCAGGGAATCAGAGGCGCCGATTACGACGCGACTGTCTTCGAACGCGAGCGCTTGTCCAAACTGTCCGTTGACAACCGTCGGATCACCTTCCAGGGTTCCGTCATTGCCGTTGCCGGTGGCATCTATCGCGATCGTTCCTCCCCCTTCGTCGAGTTTCCACTGGCCCACTAGCTCAGCCGAAACATTGCCTGCAAGGCCGAGCACAAGAACAAAGGATATTAAAGCAAGACACTTCTTAGACATGATAGTCCTCCCAAATAAAAGTTGTAGTAGCAAACGTCCCGGACCTGCCAGGACCACCAAAAACGATTTCTCATTGCCGCGTCCTCGGTTATATGGGGCTGGCGACATCTGTTGTGACCTGAGGCTGCCTCCTTCCATCGGTAGCCAACCGTCGGCACTTGAGTAAAAAGCAACGTTCACCCACCCAAGGCGTCCGGCTTGGGCAACTCTATCACTCTCATATATACCAGATTACCACCGCCGGCGCCAAGGAAAATCGCCCTATCAAATGGGAATAATCAGGTCAGAAAGGGGCCTGTGCCGGATCAGAGGCGTAACCCGAGACCCCAATTCTCCGGGACCAACATGCTGTGTCGATAAAGCGGATTAGCGAGTCAGTCGAATATCGTCGAAGTACATCCGGCCTGAACCGCCCGGTCCCGGCGCTCCGGGACTCTTGGTGCCAAAACCTATCGTGATCGTATTGACATTGGTCAGGTCAACGCCTGCGAACGCCTCTAAGTCAATGACCCACTTCGTCCATCCGGGAAGCTGGGTTGCGCTTGCGTCGTCATGATAAACCACGGACGTGCCGTTTAGAGCGACAAACATCCGCTCTGAGGCATTAGCCGGATCACCGCGGAACCAAAGGGACAATTTCGCAACGCCCTGCTCGGTCCAGTCGCGCGGATGAACCAGCGTCAATGTCGCTTCGGAGGTTTTGAGAGCGTTGTCATAGCTATAAGGCATCGATTGAGCGCCGCTGTGAACAATGATCTGCTCGGCATAAGGAGGCAGGCTGTGGCCTATGAGAGCTCCGTTTGTTGTCGGGTTTAGAAAGCCGTCAATCCACTGGTCAAATACGCGATTGCTCGCCGGTTCTGGGGGATCGATGTCATTGTATGATTCAAAATCGTCTACCAAAACGAAATCAGCCGTCGTGAAGGTCCAGACGAGACCTTTCACCGTCCTATCTGGATAGACCTCGTCAACGCGCCAGGCGTAAGCGCTGTGCCAAGCCAGAGTTCCAGGATTATAGCTTTCAGCCCCAAGAGCCTTCGGTCCCACATACTCGGGCGAAGTCGCGGTAGCGGCGTCCACGGCATCGGCGTCGGTGCCAAAGTACAACTCATGTGAGGTGGCATTGTCCGCCGGTGTCCAGCTTAGCGTCGCGATCATCTGCACATCCACGGCGCCGTTAGCCGGCTGCGGATTGCCCACAGCGCCTGGCGTGGTGAAGGCCCAAACCTCACCTTTGTGCGTCTCGACGGCGTCGAACTCATCGACACGCCAGTAATAGACCTTCTCTGGTTCCAGCACAGCCGGACTGTAGGTGGTGAATCCCCAGGGTATGCCGCCTGCAGCGTTGTTTACGTCGTCGAAATTGGTCCCCATGTAAATGAAGTGCAACTTGGCCTCGAAACCCGGAGTCCACGCAAAGACAGTGTTCGGATCCACAAACTCAGCCCCGTCAGGCGGATCGGGATAATGGGCGATTTTCGACGGAATCGTGAAGCTCCAGACATCGCCTCTTTGTATCGTGACGCCGTCAGCCTGAATCTCATCAATTCGCCAATAATAGGTGGTGCCTGGCACCAGACCCTCCGCGAATGCATTTGGCGGAAAACCAGCCGCAAAATACGCTTCGGCCTGGTTGCCCTGAAATGCCTCGGCGGTGCCAACGTTGACGTCGTCAAGATTGTCGCCGAGGTACACATCGTGCGATGTCGCGCCTTCTCCCGCAAACCAGGTGAGACTCACCCACGTATCTTCGTAGATATCGCCGTCGGCCGGAAAGGGATCATACGGCCTCGGACCGGCCATCGCTTTCTTAATGTCGTCCAACTCCAGTGGTCGGTCGTAGACGCGAACGTCGTCGACAACGCCGCCGAAGAAATTGGAGTTGCTCAGTCTGGCGCCTATCACAAACTGGTCGATTGTCCCTACATCTCCATCCACGCGGTCAACGAGCCGGCCGTCCAGATACCAGCTTCCCCCGGTTCCACTGAAGGTTGCGGCAAAATGGTGCCACTGTGTGTCCACAGGACCGAACGCACCCTGCCAACCTTGAACGTTGACCACGTAGTTGCCCGAGTCGTCCACTTCTATGTCGAAATATGTGCCGTCGGTACTCCCGCTCGGGGCGAAGCCGAAAACAGTAGTCCAGCTGGATATGTTCGTCGTACTCGCCTTCGCCCAGCCGGTAATCGTCCTCGTAGCAAGCCCGCTTATCCCAACGCTGCCAACCTCCACATAGTCGCCGCTGCCGTCGAACTCCAATGCCGAATCCGTCCTTCCAAAAACCCATTGCGGGTCGCCCTTAAGGACGCCGTCGTGTCCATTGCCGCTTGAATCACGAGCGACGGTACCTGAGCCCTCATCAAATCTCCACCAGCCGACCAGACCGGGATCGGCGGCCTTGCACACGCCGGTCCGAATCAGCACCGAAACAAACAGAATCAGGCAAGCCAATTTCTTACACATGGCAATCCTCCTCTATTGTGAAAGCCACGAGATGTGTGCCCAGGGCAAAGACACGAATTCCCGGATGCCCACTTCGCACGGACACACCATTATCACCTCTCATTTATACAAGAAAGTAGGGTTCGTGTCAAGGAGAATCATCTCTCGATGCTCTCGGATGGTCGAGCATCGCAAATTAGTGGAAAAGGGGCCCATACCGAACAGGACGGTACAGGCCCCGAGATATGGTGAATCTGCTATATGCGCTACCCGGCTGTTTACCAATTCAGTTGTTGCCATACAGTCTACCGATATAGCCGGATGTCGTCGAAGTACATCGTTCCTGCGCCGCCGGCTGCGGGACTGCTCTTGGTGCCGATCCCGATGGTTATCGTGTTGACATTGGCAAGGTTCACGCCCTGATCGGCAAATGCCTGCAAATCGATTACCCACTGGTTCCATCCGGTCATCTGCGTCGCCGCAGAGTTGTCGTGGTACACCACGGCGGTGCCGTTCAAAGCGATAAACAGCTTGTCGGCGGCGTTAGCCGAGGCGCCTCTGAACCACAGCGACAATTTCGTGACGCCTCCCTCGGTCCAGTCTGTCGGGTAAACCAGCGTGAGCGTTGCCTCGGAAGTCTTCAGATTGTTGTCATAGCTGTAAATCATCGACTGGGCGCCGCCGTGGACGATCTGCGTCTCGGCATAAGGAGGCATATCGTTGCCGACCAGAGCGCCGTTTGTTGTGGTTCCAAATCCATCGATCCACTTATCGAATATCCTGTTGAGACCTGGCTCGCCAGGCAACGGATCGATGTCATCATAGGACTCGAAATCGTCCACCGTGATGAAGTTGGCTGTCGTAAAGCTCCAGACCAGCCCTTTGACCGTGCCGGTTGGATAGACCTCGTCCACGCGCCAGGCATAACTGCTCTGCCAGTCAAGTCCTCCGGGATCATAGCTCTCGGCACCCAGAGCCCTGGGTCCTACGTACTCAGGCGAGGCCGTTGTGGCGTTGCCGACGGCTTCGGCGTCGGTGCCGAAGTACAGTTCATGGGAAGCAGCCGTTTCCGCTGCTGTCCAGCCAAGCGTAGCGATCATCGGAACATCGACGGCGCCATTGGCCGGCCGTGAATTGCCCACGGCACCCGGCGTCGTG
>LJTR01000268.1 GCA_001303465.1 Phycisphaerae bacterium SG8_4 | reverse complement strand
GTGCGGAAAGGTCCTGGCGAACTTGCCGGACCATCCGCCCAGCCGAGCCTCTCTCTCCACCAGGACCACGTTGTGACCCGCCCCGGCCGCATCCAGAGCTGCAGTGATGCCTGTGATGCCACCACCCACTACGAGGACGGTCTGGTCGATCTCCTCATCGAACGGCGCGGGTATCTCCGCCTTCTTCGCCCGCGCCAGTCCCATGCGGAGGTAGTCGTCCGCCAGCATTTGAGTGTCCTCGTCGTTGGGCTCATGGCTCCATACGACGTGCTCACGGAGATTGACCCGCTCGGTTCGGCAGCCGTCAAATGTGAACGTATCGGTCTTGAACCGGGGCGTACACGCAGCTACCACCAACGCATTTACACCATCCCTGATATCCTGTCTGATCAGCTCACCGCCGTCATCCCCGCAGAGGCACTCGTGCTCACGACAGATCGCTGCCCCGTTTTCCCCAGCCACGCTGCTGAGAGCCTCGATGTCGAGAGAATCGCCTATATCGCAACCACGGCATATGTAGACAGCTACTTTCTTTTCCACCGCTCTACTCCCCACAGAAGTGCAAAGCCTTGGCGACAACGCCGGTGGCGTCCCGCACGCTCGTAGCCACGTCCGTCGGACGTTTGGCACAACCGGCGGCGAACATGCCTCCCATCGGCTGGGTGACGGTCATGAATCCGTGTTCGTCCTTCTGTAGACCGCCATCCATCTGGACCGGCCTACCATTGGCCGGCACCAGACCCGTGGCGAGCACCACGAGGTTCACCTTCTGCTTCACTTGCTGACCTGAGAGTGTGTCTTCCGCTACGACCTCGAGATCGCCGGCTGCGTCCTCTGTGATCTTCGCGACCTTGCCCTTCACCAGCCTCAACTTCGAGTCTTGCTGGGATGCTACGAAGAAATCCTCGAGACGCCCCGGCGCCCGGATATCGATGTAGAAGACGTACACCTCGGCGTCTGGGTACTGCTCGCGAACGTAGCGGGCCTGCTTCAGCGAGGCCAAGCAGCAGACACCCGAGCAATGCTTCAAGTAGTTTTCGTCACGTGAGCCGGCGCACTGTACGAATGCGACGCTCTCGATACCCTTCTGATCCGACGGACGCTGGATCTTGCCACCTGTTGGACCATCGACAGCCGCAAACCGCTCCATCATCATGTTTGTAACGACATTCGGGTGGACACCGAAACCGAGGCCCGCGATCTTGCCAGCGTCAAACGGATCCCAACCCGTGGCCCAGATCACTGCCTGAACATCTACCTCGACTGTCTCCGGTTTCATGTCCAGCTCGATCGCGCCGTAGGCACAAGCCGACACACACTCGCCGCATTCGGAGCCGCGACAGACCGAGCCGTCGATGGCGAATTGCAGCGGATACGCCATGTCATAGGGCAAATAGGCAGCCTTGGTCGAGCTCATTCCGAAGTTGTAAGCATCGGGACGCTCCACCGGGCATACATCTGCGCACGCACCACATGCAGTGCATTTGTCATTGACGAACCGCGGATTCCGACGAATGACCGCGTGGTAGTTGCCTGGTCCACCAGAGATCGATTCGACCTCTGCCAGCGTCAGGCAACGAATGCGCGGACTCGTCTTGAACCGCCGCACGTTTAGCTCGAGACCGCAACTCGGCGGGCAGAGCTTGGGAAAGTACTGATTCATCTGCGCGACGTGGCCACCCAAGTAGGGATTACGCTCGACGAGCACTACCTCCCGACCTGCTTCGGAGGCCTCGACAGCCGCAGTAATCCCGCTAATGCCCCCGCCGATAACAAGGATCTTGCCCTTTCTACCATTTCCGCTCATCGCGCTTCCTCTTCCAGGGTCTATACCGGCTCCTTGTTGAACAGCTTCTGCTTCTCGACGCTTCCCTTGAACGCCTCGGCAACTTGGGCCCTGACCTTCATTGTCGGCTCGCCAAAGAGGCTGAACCGCAGCCACAGATAGGCAAACCGCAGCAACGCCTCATCGTCGCAGCGCATCTCCGCCACGAAGTCCTCATCGATCTCAA
This sequence comes from Phycisphaerae bacterium SG8_4, assembly GCA_001303465.1. Lineage (GTDB taxonomy): Bacteria > Planctomycetota > Phycisphaerae > Sedimentisphaerales > Anaerobacaceae > SG8-4. The sequence goes on along the minus strand of LJTR01000268.1, from coordinate 4,743 downwards.
ACCGTTGCAGCAATGTGCTCTCGAACACGAACTCACGGAACTTGTCCAAGTCATAACAGGCCGTGAACAGCATGTGCATCTTCTCCGGGGAGAGCACCCCGCCCTCCTCGAAATACTCGTGAAGCGACAGTTCTTTGAACGCCTCGCCCCACTCGTCATAATCGTCCAGGCCCTGATCTTCCAACCACTCACTGACCTTCCACTGCTTCTGCTCACCGAATCCCATGCACCCTTCCTCTTGCAGCAAGAAGTAGAACCGGTCACCCCGCCATCCATCGGGCGTGTCCTTCTGCGCTGCCAGACCCAGGGGATACATCCGGCACGGCCAGGGACGATCTGAGTAGATGCCGCACCCTGCTTCGGTCAGGAACTGACACGATTTGTTCTCGTCATCACTCATCCGTAGCAGCACCAAGGGTGTCTTCATTTCCTTGTTGACGGGCAAGAGTGCGTACTTGTCGAGGAATTCCGTGGAGGATATGCGGAGCCGCCGCTTCATCCTTAGAACGTCGTACGGCGTGAGAACTATGTTCACGTCAGCACAACACTTGTTGAAACACGACACTCCAGGATGACATGAGAATTGGAAGTTGTCACTTGGACCTAGCCGAGGATATTCTTGGAGTACCTTCTGTTCCAATCCCCCTTGCTGATCTTCCGGAGCTCGAGAGCGTTCCTTGTCGCTCATTCTTCTTCCTCTCCTTCGGCATCGTCCTCGATCATCTCGCGGGTTGCGGTCTCCGACCAGACGGGAATCATGAGTTCTGCATCGTTGGTGGGGTTCACCGCATAACGGTACGACGCCTGCTGATTGTACTGCTGCTTCATCCAGTCCCAACCCGACTTGTAGTAGGAACAGCCATCATCGAAGCAGACATAAAAGAACTTCTCGTCCCAAGTCGCCTCGTCCGGCACTCGCCATTTCCTGAGGCGAGATCCGCAATGAGGGCAGGTACGAGAAGTGTCTGACATCGGGTCTCCAGTTGGGTCAACGACCTTTGAAGTCGGCCTCCCGAGCTGCGTCTCGCACCGGCAGCAATCGGATCTCGTGCGGCTGTGGGACCTTCGGACGACTGTTGCGTCGCCCGAAGATCCCGCACCCACATGGCCCTGCTACACGATGTACTTGACAGGCCTCTTCTTCATGGTCCACTCGCCTGTGCCCTTGTCATAGGTGCAGTTACAGAAGGCGAGCCAGTTGTCGTTGTCCATCTTGGGCTTGTCAGCGCGGAAGTAGTATCCCGGCCAACGTGTTTCCTCACGGAAGAGAATCGACCTCATGTGCGCGTCCGCCTGGTACAACCGGTGCACGTTCTCCCAACACCGCATCAGCTCGTGCAGGTTGCTGGCTGCGAGATGCTCTGCATCCTCCTTGAGGTAGCCCAGCAACTCCATACCCCTTTCCAAGAGCTTGTCGCTGGTCTTGAACTGCGACGAGACGCCGCCGGCATACTCGTCCATGATCTTCTGCAGCCTGTACATGTACTGCTTGGGACGGATGTAATTGGGGTTGATCTCGGGATCGGTCGTGGCACCCTTGTGCTGCTCATAGTTTTCGATCGGCTTCAGAATCGCCTTGGTCAATTCGTCTACCTGACCCTGGTCTACCTTGGGTGCCGTGTTGTTGTCGACGACGTAGGCCAGCGCCGACTTGGCAGCGATGCGACCCTCGGTGAACGAGCCCGAAGAGAACTTGTGGCTCGAGGCTCCCGAAGCGTCACCGGCGGCAAACATGCCCTTGACCGTCGTCATGTTGGCATAGCCCCAGAAATACTCGTCCTTGGTCTCTGCCGTCTGCAGGTCCTCCGGACCGGATACCCAGGCGCCGGAAGCACCAGAGTGAGATCCTATGAAGTATGGGTCACACGCCATGATCTCCGACGGCATCTTGTCGGGCTCGACGTTCGTAGCGGCCCATAGAATCGCCTGCGAGATGGTCATGTCGAGGAAGTCCTCCCATGCCTCGGCTTCGAGCTCCTTGAGCTTCTTCTTGGCAGCCTTCTCATCCGGTGCCGAATCGGCAATCTTCTTGATCGCGTCGGAGGTCTGCATGTAGATCGGGCTCTTGCCTTCCTCCACATCCAGCAACATCAAGTAGTTCCGCAGATTTGCCGGGACGGGCTTGACCTTTCCATAAGGCGCCCAGTTCTCCAGCTCGTCCTTGCGTTCCGCCATGTAATTGCCACCCTGCGCATTCGTCGCGATCGACTTGAACAGCAGGAACCAGGCACCGACTGGACCATATGCGTCCTTGAATCGAACAGGGATGAAGCGGACTTCCTGACAGGTCATCTCGGCGCCACCGTAGATCGTGAAGAACGCACTAGCGCCCGAATTGAACGGGGGATACCACGAGCGGCCGAATCCTTCACCAGTCGAGCGTGGCTTGAACACGTGCACCGCACCACCCATGGCAACCAACGTCGCCTTGGCCTTGAACACATACACCTTGTTCTCGCGGACGCTGAATCCTATGGCGCCCACGCACTTGTCCCCGTCAATCAGAGGGTGGGTCAGAAAGACGCGCTCATAGTACTCGGCACCAGCCTCGGCCAACGCGTTCTTGGCCGCTTCGGCAACAATGACCTTGTAAGATTCACCGTTGATCATCAACTGCCAACGACCCTCGTGGACGTAGTTGCCGTCCTGGTCCTTCCAGATCGGCAGGCCCCACTTCTCGAACAAGTGAACCGTGTTGTCCACGTGTCGAGCTATGTTGGCCACTTGGTCCTCGCGCGTGATACCCATGAGGTCGTTGCGGACGTAGTCGACGTAATCCTTCAGCGTGTTGTTACCGCTGTTCAGATCCACGTACTGGTTGATGGCCGAAAGACCCATCGCTACTGCGCCTGAGCGATCCATTGCCGCTTTGTCAACCACGGTGACTTTCAAACCGTGCTTCTTGGCCCAGTATGACGCTTCCACGGCCGCACCGCAGGCGGCCATTCCGCCGCCGCAAATCAGTAGATCCGTTTCAACCGTTACGGTTTCGAAATTCGGCATCTTTGCCTATCTCCTTGGAGTTGCTCTACCGAACAAGCGAGTTTGTGTGAGCACGAACCGAACGCGCCTAAAGCGTCGGGACCTTGTCGAACTTGACCGGACCCCGGTCGGTATTGATCCCCGCCGGCTCGCTCATCAGCGTCGGGCTCTTGATTTCATCGTCACCGGTGGGAAACTGATCGAACGGCTGCGCCTTGCCTTCTTCAACACCCCGGCGATGGGGGAACTTGAAGCGCTTGGGCTTGACCTCTTTGCTGCGGAATTGAACCGTCCACATGATGTCTTCGGTACTGCGCATCGCCGTCACACTGGCACCCATGGGAACGAAATCAGCGTAGCCACGCACCTCGATCGCCTGCGTGGGGCAGATCTTCACGCAGCTATAGCATTCCCAACACATCTGCGGGTCCTGGTTAAACGCCTTCATGGAATCCTTGTTCAGGACCATGAGGTCGTTCGGGCAAATGTACTGGCAGGCTGTCTTGTCGAGTGCCTTGCATCCGTCACATTTGTCCGGATTCACAAAGCTTGGCATCTTTCTTCCTTTCTACCCTAGATCGGGCATTCCCGGGAACTGACCTTACCTGCTACTGCGAGTAGCAGCGCTGCCATCCGGCCAAGAGGCAACCGCCGCGTAAACCCTAGCTTCCTCAACTACTGAGATTTTTATCACGTTTATCGACACTGTTCATTTTAGCGACCGAAAATCTCTAGTCAAGGCCTTGCGAGATTTTTTTCACGATTACGCCGACATAGTGAGATTTTTGTCACGGTTTTGTGAGGTTTTCTTCACACTTGCCTTAAGGTCCGAACGGCCACCCACCTATCTGCGACCCGATTGAGTCTGGCCAAAAGGTTGGGGGCCGTGCCGAATTCAGGCCGCTTGCCGGCCGCAGCGAGGGGCGGTCCGCTTCATGAGGAGGGACTGTCGACTTCATGGGTGAGGTGGTAGGCTATCACGGAAAGGCCCAGCGAAATGTGTTCGTCACGCACCAACACTTCCGGCGGCACCGTGATCCGGGTCGGCGTGAAGTTCCAGATGGCCTTCACACCGACGGATACCAACCGATCCGCCAGCTTCTGAGATGCCTCGACCGGAGTGGTGAGAAGAGCCAAACGGATCCCGTGCTTGCGAATGAAGGGCTTCAGCGACCTCATGGACTTCACGGTGCATCCGGCCACCTTGCTCCCCACCAGACGCTGGTCCATGTCGAACGCGGCGACGATATGCAAACCGTACCGGGCGAATCCGGAATATGCCAGCAGCGCGGCGCCAAGGTGCCCGGTACCGATCAGCACCGCCTCGTGCCGCTGGTCAAAGCCCAGGGCAACCCGTATGGCCCGGCAAACCTCACACACTTCGAACCCAACCCGCCCAATTCCCAGCAGCCCGATAGCGCTGAAGTCCTTGCGTACCTGCGTGGGATCGATGTCCAAAGCAGCTGCGATCTGGGCGCTCGTGATCGTCTGCGGCGGTTTCTTTGCTCCCGATTCCGAGAGAAACCGGTAGTACCGCATTAGACGCTCGAGCACTACTCTCCGAAGGTCCGGCAACAAACCCCCTGTAGCGGAGCGGCCCGCCAGACCGCCGACGCTAGTGAGATTTTTTTCACGTTTAGTCCGCTCCGCTCATTTTAGCGCCCCGGCCGCGGCCGTCAACCCCTAATGAGATTTTTTTCACGTTTGATCGATGGAGCCAACGGCTGCCCTCGACTCCGGCCTGGCCGTCGCTGGCACCTT
>LJTR01000267.1 GCA_001303465.1 Phycisphaerae bacterium SG8_4 | reverse complement strand
CTGGACCAGGCAATCGCCGTAGCCGGTGGGCAACTGCCAGGGGTACGCCTCGGGTGTGCCGTGGCAGTCTGTGCACTCGATCTCCACGGCGTGGTCCGTAGTGGGGTAGATGTTACCGTCCCCGTGGATGTCGATCGAGGTGTGACAGTCAGCGCACTCGAGTTCGTGCGAGCGGTGCACATCACAGCCAACGGCGATATAGCTCTTACCGTGCAGCTTCATCTGGCCGTGGCCGTCCTTGCGCCACGGTGACTGGAAGGGAGATTCCATCAAACCCTCGTAGCTCGTGCCGATGCGCTTGCCGCGCGTATGACAACGCGTGCACATGACACTGCCCGGGGCGATTGTAATCTCGTGCCTCAACGGCTTGCGAATTTCGTCTCGCGAAAGGGTCTCGTCAGTGCCCTCATAGTAAGCGTCGTTACTATACGGCACGTGACAACCGGCACATCCGGAGCCGCGCCGGTCGCCTCGTTGGTTCTTACCTGCTCCCCAATTGTGGCATCGCGCGCACTCTTTGCGATAGTAGTCGACCATCATTGCCTGCGGCAGCCCCCAGCGCTCGCGTGCCTGTTCGCCGGTGGGCAGCCTCATGGCATGGTCTCGACGGTCGATGCAGCCCTGGGCGATGGCCTCGGCGACCCAGCGGGCATAGGCCTGGGTGCCGGTCAGCGGCACGGGTCCCAGCGGGTCGTCGCAGTCAAAGTTGGCATAGGGGCGCGTCCCGATCGGGATCAGTCCATTGGCCGCCAGTGCGTTGTTTAGAATCCCCATCTGTGTGGACATCAGAGACCGCTCTACACGGTACACGTGAAAACGCTGGCCCAGGGGATCCGTGGCCATACTCATCACGTCGACAACCGATGGGTTCCTGCTGTGGCACTTGGCACAGCCGCGGCCCTTGGCGCACTCCCACAGGTCCGCTGGATTGCGGATCATACCCTGGTGGGCTGCGTCGCGCCGCCCTGCGTTGGCATCACCCTCGTGGCACACCACACACCCTTTGCCCGGACCGCCGATGTTGCGAATGAAAGCCATCTTGGCATTGATCACGCTGATGTCGCGATGGCAGGCCAGGCATCCCCGCTGCGCGACCACATCTGAGTTTGCCTCGGTGTACTTGTTCAGGCGCGCTGTGCGCCGCTCCCATATAGCGGCTGCATCGATTTGCTCACCGCAGGAGCAGGTGAGCGTACTATCATCTGCGCCCAGAGTCACGGTCTGCCCGCACGTTGGACATGCCACGTCGACGGCCTCTTGAATGGCCGTGGCCGAACTCACCGCCCGCCCGGTGCTCAGGGCGCCGAGCAAGCTGACCAACCAGACAGACTGCAGCAGGAAGCTGCCAGCAGTCATGTGAAACCGTTGTAGATCCACTGTGCACCCCAGGTATATGGCAACTGTCACACCCCCCGCGCCCGCTCAGCTACTCGGAGGAGGTTTGTGCCAAGCATTTTCGCAGGCATACCAGTGCGGGCAATCGTGCGCCCGCGCTCCATGCCCCCTTATTGTACGTAGTTTTTGAATTCGTTGTCGAGTTGTTGTTTCGTTCTTGAACCGTCGTAGATTATCACACGGAACTTGAAGGATGCTCTTTCGCCTTTCGTGAGCGTGAGATTGAAGGGCTTGGGGTTTTCGACCTTATGTGATTTCTGGAAGGCGTACTGACCGAGAGGGTTGGCCGAGAATGCCCCGTAGCCTCTGGCGTGCCAGTAGGTTGGGTAGTTGGTGCTGGAGGGGTGGTTCAAAATTGCGATACCGACAGTTTTTCCGTCCTTGTCGCCCTGAATTCGGACCCATTCGGCTCGTTTGCCCCAGACGCCCTTTTCGTTTTCGTCGCCGTGGCAGTTCAGATAAGAGCCGGTTCCTAGCTGGTATCTTGAGTCAGCGTTCTCGGTGAGCCATTGCGCCAGGCGAATGGCGAACATACCCTCTTTGGTGTCACCGAATTGGACTCTGTCGGCGACGGCCTGCAATTCGATGTCGATGTCGATGATGTGCTGGTCGGGACCCGGGATGAAGCTCGTGAGTCTCTTTTCAATCAGCAGAGACTTGTTGTCTTTACCGGTCCAGTTCATGACGGTCGCCAGAGCCGGGTTGCCTTTGACATCGGTCGTCATGTCGGCCCTGATGTGCTTGATGGCTGGCAGCGAATTCTTGCTGTTATTCCAGAAATTGCTGCCGTTTATCTGGTCGTAGGTGAAATACAGACCTATGTGGTGGGGGTGGTCCTGTCTTTCGCCTTCGATCCTCTCGAAGGGCCAGCCGCGCGTCACTGTAATGCCTGAAGGTGTGCGGAGAGGGAAAAGGACCGGTTTTGTCAGTAGTATACCTTCAGCAGCCATGGGTTTTGCGGGATCGATCTTGTGGACGTAGCTGGTGAAAGGTTTGCCGTCGACGAAGACATCTATAGCGCCTGTGCTCGGTCTGAATTCGACTTTGGGGTAAGCGGCGGCGGTTGCTGTCAAAACGATGGTCGAAAGGGTGAGGATGGTTCTTGGTGCTTTGATTTTCATGTCAGGCCTCTCCGGTCACTGTATTACCTATTCTTTGGATTGCCAACGCGTGTATATTTTGGATTCTGCGTTATTGTAGCCTCAGATGTGCGTGTCTTCCATGGGATTTTCCCGGGATGTCCAGGGATTTCGCGGACTGCGGCAGAGGTCGCCAGGCTCCCGACGTCTCGCCTCACCTCTCACGAGCTGAAGCGCTCGAATGCCGGTCATTGAACTTCTCCATCTCTCGCCTTAGAATGCCAATATGGCTCTTTTCTTCCCTGATGATGTCATCGATCTTGATTTCGCCGAAAAAGTCGACCATAACTCCTTTTAGGTTATAGTAGAAGGCGACGATATTCCTTTCCCTGGCGATGGCCAACGCGAGTATATCTTCCTTGCTTTCTTCGCCGGTCAGCTCCGTCTTTGCCACCGATCCTGGCGCTAAAGACGCCAGGCCCACCAACCGCTGTGGATTAGATGAAAGTACACTGGAGACGTCGAAACTCTCACGTTCATTGAGCATATGCGCCAGCTCTTTCTTCATAGCCGACAAGGCTTCCTGATGTTTTAGTTCCCAGTTCGCAAGCAGAAGGAACATCTTGCGACGCCCTCCATCATCGAACCGCATCGCTGCCTTGCGGTAGAAATCAATGCTGTCGCGCTCGATGGCCTCAGCCATAGTCAGAATCTCGAACGCGCTGAGCTGAGTATCCATTGTAGTCCCTTCAAGACGTTATTCTTCTCTTCTTTCTGACGAGCATCCTCGTAAAAGATGATGGTCTCTCCGACCTCAAATCACAGGGAGCATACCGGTCAACACGCAGCGTACCGGCAACGGCAATGTCCGTCAAGATGCATCATGTGCTTTTGCAGGATTTCGCCATTCACGGATTTGATTTTGCGGCCATCATCGTGCCCGGGATTGTCCTGCGTGTCTTCGTATCGAACCTGCGATTGCCTTGACAGTCGACAGAGCCACCGGTGACGGCCTGCGTTCAGATGGAGCAACCGACCAGATCGTAGAGCTCACGCAGGGCTTGACGAATGTTACCCTGACAGCGATCATAGGATTCCAGGATACGGGCGTAGGGAATGAAGTCATCGGGGGCCAGGCGGCTGACGATTCGCTCCAACAAGGCCGGGCTCGTCCGACATTCGTACCAGGTGCCGAGCAGACCGGGTTGGTGGGTGGTGACAACCAAGCCGCGTTTCTCACGGAAGACGCGACGTTTGAGAGCTCGCCAGGTCAGCCAGGCCATATGATCGGCTCCGTCGACGAGCATGACGTCGAAGTGGCGTGCCAACACGCGTTGAATTTCCCGCCAGGTCGTATGAATGTCCATACTGAAGAAGAGATATTGCGTTTTCAGACCCTGTTTTTGCAGGCGAGTCTGCAAATCCTCACACAAGGTGGTCTTGCCCGAGCCGCAGGGGCCCACGATGGCACCGCGGTAATCCATGGCCGCCAGACGGGCCAGCAAGCTCTGCCATGATTCGGCCGCTGGCTCGTAGCAGATCTGCCGTATACGATCCACGGCAAAAGGATTGTCCTTTGCGCGTAACACTATGGAGAGCCCGTTGGAACCTTAAGGCCGAAAGGTAACTTCACATCTTCATCGGTCAGCCCTTGGAGCAGGATTTCGCGGCCGGTGGGGCTTACGGTGATCTCTTTGCGCTCGCAGTTGTCGCCCGGTCGGGTGCTCAGCTCCAGGGTCCAGGTCAGACTGATCAGGCTTCCTGAGAAACTGTAGGGTCCGTTGGGCAGGGTGAAACGAAATGAACGCTGATCGGAAAGGCTCGGTTGCGCGAAGGTCATGGTTTCGACAAGACCGGCATCTTCGTCACCTTTACCCTGGGTGTACCAGAGCAGACGTAATTCCACTTGCCTGACTTGCTCTTCCAGTTTCCAACTGACTGTGCCAGCCACCACATCACCCGGGCGCAAAGCCGTCTTATTCTGCTCGAGTTGAATGGTTAGGGTGTCCATGATTTGTCCTATCCTCCACTATACGGTTTCGGCGTCGCTCTCGACTGGGATAGCCCAGGCCACCTCCTCGTTACAAGGGGCCGACAGCCGGGCGATCTGATCGGTTGTCATAGGCACAACCAAGAGTTCAAAGGTTTCTCTAATATCCGGCCAACGAGGGATGTCACCATGTAAGGTCAGCGACCAGATCACCTGGTTATTGTCACCGCGGAAGGAGTGCATGCTGTCGGCTGGAATGACAAACTCGGTGCAGCCCTGTTGCATCGCTACCGAATCGGTGAGGGCGACCAATTCTGTCTTGTGGAAGGCACGTCGGGCCGTACAGGTGCGCGTTCCCCGACGGTACTGAGCGGTTTCCTTGCCCGTCAGGGTAAGTGTCAATCGGACAAGACGGTTGACCTGTCCCGAAATCTTCCAATCTACAGTCAATCGATCTCCCAAAGATACCTGCGCCGCGCTGAGACGCAGATGAGGAATCGGATTGAACAGGGCCATGAACTGGTAGATCACACCTGCGATAAGGGCTATCCCGAAAAGGGTGAAGATGACAACTATCGGCAAGGGGACAGGGTTGGCCGGGCCGTTCGGCAGGCGAGTCATCACCATGAACACAACGATCGCATCCCAGATAGCGGCAAAGATCAGCACACCCGTGAATTTACCGATCCGACTGCACCTCGGTTTCAGTTCTACCGGGCCGTTCTCACTGCCCAGATTGTCAGCATAAAGGTTTCCGCAAGCCGGTTTGGTTGACGGTGCGTCGCTGAGCCAATCAGGCTGGACGCCATGTCCGCTTTGGCTACGTTTTCTGCGCAACGTACCAGTAATACCGCCTACGCCCACGAGTATGAATACAGCCGGAATCAGCCCAAACCACATCACCGGGCTGAAACCTCTAAACAGGACCGCCTCGGCCGGTTGCGTGGGATCGACCCAGCACAAGGCTTCGCTGCCCACCTTGTACCGGTCCACAATAAGACGCTTGCCCTTGTAACCACTGCTGGATCCACCTATGAAGCTGTAGCGGTCCGTACGGTATGTTTGTCCGTTGAACTCGTATTCGTAGAGGATGTGAACGCTGTAGGTCGTACTGTCGTCGCCTTCGTGGCTTCGTACCTCGGAGCGCAGGATGCGGCAGGGGATCGACTGCCAGTCGCGTGCATCAAGGATGCGGATCATCGGCATTATGAAGAGGGGAATCAAGACTCCAATCCCGACCACAGCAAAGATACCGAAGAAGACCGCTGCAACGGCGGGCCTCTTCCTGCCGGTAATGGCAATACGTTTGGGTTTCGTTTGGTTGCCTGCCCTGCGCCAGATACAGATTATCCCTCCTAACCCGATGGCCACAAAGATCAGTGGGAACAGCAGGACCAGACCAAACCAAAGACTGCCCCGTGCCAGGACTGCCTGCTGGGGCATTGAAGGATTCACATAGCACCGCTGCGGACTGCCCGGTGCGTAGCGATGCGCCAGTTTCGAAGTCTTGTCGTAGCTATCCGAACCGCGGTAATCCATCGAATAGCAATCGGCTTGGTATGAGCGGCCCCCGTATTGATATTCATACTGTACCTCAAGAGCATAAGGATGATCGCTGTCAGATGTTTCCTTGACCTGGCTCTGAAGCATCGTGCAGGATACACCCTGCCAGGTATGACGTTTGACCCTGGCGAGAAACTCCCTGGCGATCATCAGCTCAAAAACCGAGCCCATCAGGAAGAACACGAGGAAAAATAAGGTTAATCCGATCCTGCCACCGGTGCCAGCCACCTTATTATCACGCTTGCGGCCTGGATCGATTTGTTCGCGAAAGTCCGTGACAACCATGACATTACCTCCGATCCGCATCCATTCGTTCTGTTCTTTCTCAGACCTATTTCCCATTCCGCTGTGGATATATCGTCCAAATAGAAAGTCCGCTTTATGCCCTTCAGGGTAATAAATTCCCGCGAGCAAGATCAGAAACTGTTGCTGTAAAGCTACTTACCCGCGCAAGAACGGAGATTCTCAATCGGGAGCACTACTACTTGCACCTGAGACCACCAGGTCAGAAAGGGTCCGAGTGCGTGAAAACCGCGATTGTGCAACTGGGGCGCGAGTTTATCGACCTCGGCCCAGAGAAGAAGGCGTGGTAGACTGTCCTGACTTTGCATATCTTGCAGCAGTGCCAGTTGTTCTAGCGTGAATTTGATTTCGGGCATCTCCCGGCCGAGCTGTTTGTAAGTCGCCTCGAGGGTCTCGATGAATCTGTCCCGCTTCATTTTCTCGACATGCCCATCCAGGAACAGAACGTTGATCTCTTCTGGAAGATACTCAGGATTCTCATAGACAACGATTTGCCTGGCGGCCGATTCGACGCTGAGAGAATGGCCTTTGACATATATGTAGCTGGGGCCGTCAAAACCACCCGGTTTCAAAGGGGAGTCGAGAATCTTGGAATCATTATAGTAATCGTGCGCCTGCTCAATACGCTCGGGCAACTTGCCTTCATTTTCATCCGCATACATCATCAGCACCAATCCTATCTGCTTCATGTGGGACATTGACACCGCGTATCTGGCCTGCTGCCGCGCCCGGGCCAGAGCGGGCATCAATACCCCGGCTCCTATGGCGCCGCCGGCGACAGCTCCGAGGCTCGGCTCGATTCCTGAGCCGCGATAACGAGATCGCAGTCCGCGATCGTCGAACCAGGAATATTGGCACGAAGGGCCCATGTCCTGCGCAATGTGCGAGAGATTCGGCAGAATCATCGGAAGCTTTAGATCCGCGTTGGCAGCCATCATTGCTGCCATCGGCCAGAATTGCTGCAATGCCGTCATCAACTGCGTGAACTGAAGCTTCGAATCGCTGTATCGAAGTGATATCAGATTTGACGGCAGTTCGGCTGTCGCCGTTTTGAAACCCTCCGTGCTGCGGATCGATGTCGATGCCGAGTCGATCTGTTCGATCGCTCGCGTACAGATCACGGGACTCGAGCCTATGACGACTTTATCTGCTACAACCGTCCAGGTCGGCATTATCTGGGCCATCGCCAACGGCATTATCGCCCAGGTATGAACGGTCCGGCCGCCCTGCTCTTGCGAGCTGACCTGCACCATCCCGCCGCTCTTGGCCGCTGCGAATTCTCCTATCGCGGTGAACGTCTCTTGCCACAGCTTGGCGTCCTTCAGGCCCGCAATCAGAACGAACCCGCCCATCGGCGATTGCGTCGAGACACCGCTGGGAAGTGAATAGAATACCATCTCGCCGCTGAGGCTCTCCAGCAGGCCATCACGAATCTTGAACTTCAACTGAGACTCGACTGCTGCAATACCCTGCTCAACCTCGGCAAAATCCTCGCCCGCCGCGGTCTTGATCACTCCGAGCACCGTGTCATACACCGCGCCCAGATCGCAATTGACCGCACTGGCGTTCATAGCCCCGGCATCGACCATGTCAAAGGCCCTGATGTCTATCGGCTTGAGACTGGCAAACAAGCCCGTGCGCGGCGCGGGCATCTCAACCAGCGAGTTGCTGACCACGTCCGGTCCGGCAAATCCCGCCCTGGCCGTGATTGCCCTGATGTTGCTCAGACCGAGCTGCTTGAGCACAGTCATGACCATTTCGACCGGTACCGGCGAGCCCTGAGACTGAGCCAAAGCAGTCACGATGCCGGTGATTGACTGGATATCATAGTGCACGACTACAGCGTCGTCGGTTCCCGGAACCGTCGCGAGGTACTGCGGTGTAGCCGTACGAGGGGCCGAGAGATACTTCAACGCCAGCCCCTCGCTGTCGTTGACAGCGACAACGAGATAGTCGCCTACCCACCCCCAGTAGAGGGGAACATCGTCGGCATCCTTCGGACCGCGCATCTTCACCGACCCAACAGTGACATCCACAATGTCGCCCTCATCAGCAAACGACTCCAGCTTATCCAGAGCCGAGACAATCTCTGCCTTGCGATCTCCTGCGTTTAGGATCGCAAAGCCAAACACCGGAGGACCTTCACCGCCCGCCTTGCGCGCGGCCCCGATGGCGATGGGCCTGCTCAGGGCAAGTTTCGCATAGTTGATCACCTGGTCGATCGTCTCGGCGGCATCGGGCTTGTTCATCTCCTCCTGGAGCTTCGGCAAGAGGCTCTGCTCGAGTGACTTGCCGAATGTCTTCACGGCCGGATCATTCCAGATCCTACCTATAATGGACTTCTCGAAATCCGCCTTTAGACTTTCTCCGCCGCTTGTGGCGACGAATCCCAGCACGTCATCGGGCAGCACTCTGGTCAACTCCTCTGCCGGTGAGCTCTGCGCGAAAACCGTGCCCGAGGCTGCAAGACCGTACGAGAACAACAGACCAACGCAGACAAACAGAATACTCCTGGACCTAGTCATGATCGGCTCCTTT
>LJTR01000266.1 GCA_001303465.1 Phycisphaerae bacterium SG8_4 | reverse complement strand
TGAACTCTCCGGGATATGAAATCAGAAGAGGCACGCGGACGATTTCCTCGTAGAAGGCCCTTGTGGATTTCCAGACCATGCCGTGTCCGCCCATCATGTCACCGTGGTCAGCGGTGAACAAAACGACCGTATCGTCGGCTTTACCCGTCTCATTAAGCGTCTCGAGGATTCTCCCGACCTGATCGTCTATCAGTTTCACCATTCCGTAATAGACGCGCAGGAACTCGCGCATACCCGGTTCGCCGAGCGCGGCGATGATCTCCCGCCCCCAGTCCTTTTCAAAAAGTTCTTCCCGTACGTGCCGGTTCACAGGCAGATCCAACTGCTCCGGATCGAAAGCCTCGTAATATGGTGACGGCACAACGTTGGGATCGTGAGGCCAGATGAACGAGCAGGTTATCATAAACGGGTTGTCACTGCTTTTGAGAGCCTTGAGCCTGTCACATGTCAGATCCGCCACCTGCACGTCAAAGCACTCCTCGACGGGCATCTTAAGCCTGCCCATCTTCGTGATAAAATCGGCGTATACCTTGTTCTTCCAGCGATCGCCGATTGCTTCGACCTGCCTTCGATAGGCCGGCGAGATCTCGACAGGTAGGGCCCAGGCATACCAGTCCATCCAGGTGGCTCTGTCGGTGCCTCTGACCTGGTCAAAAAACGGATCCGTCTTCCGCTTGTATTCCACTCCCGAGCGAAACATGTCCGTATAGTAGGGAAGATCATCTCCTTCGAGATGCCACTTACCGTAGTGATGGGTTTCGTACCCCGTCTGTTTGAGCAGCCTTTCAGTGGTGACGTCCTCGGCGTCGATGCCACGCTGCCTTGGACCGGCGTTGAGAACGATCCCGTGAGCATGTGGGTACATCCCCGTAATGATAGACGCCCGCGTGGGCGAACAATACGGTGTCGTACATGTGGCTTGATTGAATCGAACGCCATTGTCGGCGATTCGGTCAATGTTGGGCGTGGGCACCGGGCCGCCGTAACAGCTCAGGGCATTTGCGCTAAGTTGATCGCACATGATGAACAGTATGTTGGGTCTTCCCGCCCTCCCGGGCCCCACCCCCGCCGCCGTTGCCAGCCCCGCCGCTTTGAGAAACTCTCGTCTTGTCCGTTGTCGCATAGATGCTCGTTCTCCCCTCAAAAATGGTCTAAGTCCGGAGGCAGTCGTTCTGGGGATCATTATCCCGGCACGATGTGACCGTTGTCAAGTGAGAAGCTGTCCGTTGTGGCGTGTAAAGCGCAGACGATGTACAATCCGTTGGCATTACAGACTATCGGCCGTCAACTACCGGATTGTGCTGCCGACTGTTTGTGTTCGTCACGTTTGAACACGGCCTTGCTCAAGATTGCATAGCCCAGCACGACAAGCAGAACTACCGCCGCCATGTGCTTGACCTCGCTCGGCAGCATCCAGCCCGGCCGGGCCACCACCTCAAACTCGACACCTGCCGCGAAATAGTCGAGCAGCAATCCGCTGGCCAGAGCACATACACCGACGGTGGCAATATACACCAGGGCAGTCTTTCGGCCCAGGGTCTTCCAAATAGTGGCAAACGACGCCGCATTTGTCGCAGGACCCGTCATCAGAAAGACTAACGCCGCTCCTGGTGACAAACCTCCCGTGAATATCAGGGCTGCCGCCACCGGCACCGACGCCGTCGCGCAGACATAGACCGGTATACCCAAAAACATCATAACCACCATTGCAAAGATGCCCTTGCCCAACTTGTCGGCGAAGTAGTTGTTCGGCACAAACGCCGATATCAACGCCGCCACGGCGATCCCCACCAGCATCGCCTTGCCTATGTCGCGAGGCAGGGTAACGAACCCATACTTCATCCCCCGGCTGAATCTCGTGGTCTTGCCTTCGGCCTGGCAGCATTCCTCCGTACACGTTTCGCCCTGTCCATTCTCACCGCTCGGCCTGTCCGTCAGGGCGTCAACCAGGCCCCCGCCAATCATGCCCGTAGCGAATGCCGCCAAGGGTCGAAAGACTGCGAAGACTGGCCCCAGAAGACTTAAGGTGACAAAAATGCTGTCTACGCCGGTCTGGGGGGTCGAGAGCAGGAAAGCTACGGTTGCTCCCTTGCTCGCTCCGTGTCTGTGCAGGGACATCGACACTGGAATGACACCGCACGAGCACAAGGGAAGCGGCACGCCGAAAACCGACGCCTTCAACAGCGGCCACGGTCCCCTGCCGCCAAGATGTCGCTCGACGAAACTCTGCGAGACCAGCACAGACAGCAGGCCGGCCACGAAGAAGCCGAACAACAGATATGGCGACATCTCGGCCACCGTGGCCCAGAACTCCGCCGCAATCTTTCCGGCATACTCAAACATTGGGCTCAATTGCCTCGAAGCATAAGTTAGCCGCCTACTGTTTCAGTCTTGATGACTTTGCCCTTCAAATCAACCGTGATATCCTCAAAGGGCATCTTCACGCCACTGCGGGCAATCGCCTCACGAGCTATATGCGTGAGCCCAAAGCAGCACGGTACTTCCATATGGACAACCGTCAGGCTCCTGAGTTTGTTCGCCTTCAGGATCGCCGCGACCTTCTCGATGTACTGTGCGCTGTCGTCCAGCTTGGGACAACCTACGGCGATGCTATGGCCCATCAGGAGATTGCTGTGAAAATCCGCCATGGCAAAGGGCACACAATCAGCAACCAGCGACAGATCGGCATCGGCAAAGCACGGAGCATTCGGCGGCAACAGCATCAATTGGACGGGCCAGTGGCTCAACTGTGACGGAACTTCTGCCGTCTGTGCGCCAGGCGCCGCGTCCTGTGTCTCCATCTGCCGGGCGGCAACTCCCGGACACTGAAAACTGGCCTGGGCCTTTTCCTTCTGCTGCTGCGCCAGATGTGCTTCGGTCGCCTTCTCATCAAATTCAGGGGCTTCGCGCTGTTCGACAGTGATAGCGTCCTCCGGGCAATGCCCGAGACAGGCGCCAAGCCCGTCACAATATACTTCACTGATCAGCTTTGCCTTGCCGTCGACTATTTCAATTGCGCCCTCGGCACAGGCCGTGACACACTGCCCACATCCATTGCATTTATCTTCGTCAATTACAACTATGTTTCGCAATGCCATTTCAAACTCTCCAAAAAGCGTATCAACCGGCCTATACGCTCCGGCGCCCGGGCCTGTTCGATCATTTAGCGGTGCCGAAGTCCGGTTTTGTCGTATCGCCTGCGGATCCTTTGACATCGAAGACTCTTGCCGGCTTCCCACTCTCGAGAAGCTTCTCAACCTTCTCCTCGATCGCCATGGCGCGCTTCTTGAGATCGTAGAAACCGTGCCACCAGGCATAGTCGGGCGCCATCATAGCCGCACCGAAGCGGGCCCTCCTGCCCTCGTGGTGCCACAGCTCATACATCTCGATCTCGAGTTCCTCATCGAGGATCTTGTCCTTGTTGAGCAGTCTCTTTTCATACAGACCATCAATCAATTTCTTCATCGGCTTGTAGTACGTGTCGTTGTAATTGGCTACAACTGCATCCAGCCGCGTGAAATGCGCCTCGGCCCAGCTCGGCGAGTGACAGGCCAAACATACCTTCGTCATCTTTTCCCGCTCGACCTTCCAGTCGGTGCTTGCAGGCCACGGCTTGAATTCGGCAGGTCGGACCGTGAGCGGAGCCTGAGTTTCCCAGGCCAGACGCTCGGTGACATCGTGCGTAGTCGGCACGCCGTTTATGCCGGACATGTGACAGACCGAGCACGTCGGAGCGCGGTAGTCGGCGCCTGCCGTCCACATCCCCGCGGCGGCATCCCAATTCCACGAATCGCCCTCGGCGTGATAAATAGCCCCGTGTTTGGACTCGTTGTAGATCTCGATCTGCGGGTGGTCGGGCCCCAGGTGACACTGCCCGCAGGCCTCCGGCTTCCGAGCCTCGGCGATGGAGAAGGCGTGTCTGGTATGACAACTCGAACAACTGCCCTTGCTGCCGTCTGGATTCATCCTGCCCACGCCGACGTTGGGCCATGTGCTCGAATCGAACTTGCCGCTCTTGACCTCGACCACAGTGCCGTGGCAGGTATAACAGCCTGTGGACCTCTCGATCTCGTTGTTGAGTCCGTGATTGAGCCACGGGTCGATCTTCCATATAAGTTCAAGCGTATTGGCGTGCTTGCTGCGAGCATACTCGGCCGCTTCGCTCGGATGACATCGCGAGCAATCCTTCGGCGAGACGATGGCACTGATCCTGGTCTTGTCGTAGTCGAGGTGAGAGGTGCTCACGTCGGTGTCGGCCGCACCGGCCGCATGGCAGTCAAGGCAGGTCACATTGGCATGAGCGTGGCGACTGTCGGCCCAGTCCGCCACAATCCCCGCGCTTTCCTTGGCGTGGCACTCGATGCATCCTTTGGCAACTTCCGAGACCCCCCTTTCGATCCGATATTCCTTGAGCTGCAACGGATCAAGCTGCGACGATTGGCCGGCGACACCGACCAGGGACCCAACAGCAATTACGAGTGCTACAACAGCGGATGTGCCACTGCTTCGTAAATCCATGTTCTTGTCCTTTCCTTATTTATTCTGAAAACAGTCTTGTTTGGCGTTCATGACCGGCGTTTTCATGGCATTCGACACATTTGAATTCAGCACCACGGGGCGGATTCAACACCTCGGCGTGCGCCGTCCTTGCCCCGGGACTGCCGGGCTTGGCCAACAGGTCGTCGTGACAGTGCAGGCAGCGCTCGTTTGGAATCTTCTCCAGGACTCCTTTGCGCATCTCTTCGACCTCGTAACCGCCGCCCAGGTAGTGTTTATAGATGTCCTTGCCGCCCTCATACCCCTTGGCAAGGACATGTCGGAAATATTTTTCCTTCGGCGGCAGATGGCAATCGACGCACTCGGCTCTGAAACCGTACTTGTTCGCGCCGTGCGTCGAGAGTTCCCAGCTCTGGTACGCGGTGTTCATCTCGTGACACTTGCCGCCGCAGTAATCCGATTTCGATACTGGCTCCATTGCCACATTGAGAACAACAAAGCACAGCATCGCCACGGCAAACCCTGCGACGAATGCACAAATCCATTTCTTTAACGATCCGGTCTTCTTTCTCTTGCCGCTGTTCGTCACGTCCCTGCGCCTCCACAGCTCCAGATGCCGCCACAACCAAGATCGCCAGCCACACGTATGCCACGCCACTGTCTGTCAACAAACTCTTCCAACACCGGAGGAGTATCGCAGAATATCTCAATTTTGTAAACATCTTTCTTAAAGAATGTATCTGATCTTCCAGGCGAAGGGCGTCGCTATTCAAGTAACTGCCCTCCGATGGCCGATAGCAGAGGCAGCGAACACAAGAAGTACACAGAAATGAAAAAGGTCGCGGCCCCTTAGAGTCTTGTCTGTCTGATAGACTTAGCAGGCGGCTTCTTATAGTCTGGCAATAGCCTCGACGCATGCAGAAGATGACTTCAGAAGAGTAAGAAAGTGCGTTTCGCATCGGGACATTTCAAATTCAGAACACGGGGGATAAGAAGATGCAGTATTTGAAAGAGATAAAGAAATGGATTGGTGAGATTACTGAAATCTCGTTGTTGTTGATTGCCTTCGGGATCGTTGTTCAGATCCTTTTTGGCGACGTAGTTCCCTTCTTCGGGGGTATCACCACCAATCTGACGGCCCTGCTTAATACTCTGGGCGACAACGGATTCGTCGCTCTGATCACTTTGGGTGTTATCCTCTATCTGCTCCAGAGAAGAAGAGTTACTGACTAGAAAAATGCGTATTTCCCATCCTCAGCAGTAGCACACGATTGGCCCCAGTCTAAGTCAACAATGAACCGGAGTCTGAAGTTGGATTACGACAAGACCGGGCGAATTCAGGCACGCAACAGTTACCTGCTCAAGAGCCGATACATACGCAAATGTGCTATGCCAAGCCAAAAGAACTGTGGGCTTACTGTGGCTCGATGCCAGAGGCAATCTGAATTCAGGATGCTACCTTGATTTCGGGGCAGTGAGACTGTTATAATAGCGGCAGGCGTTTGGGATTAAATTGTGTGAGGTGTCGTTATGTATAGACGATGCGGTTTCACACTCATCGAGCTGTTGGTGGTTATTGCGATCATTGCTCTGGTGATGGCCGTTATGATGCCCGCCCTGCAGCGTGTTAGAAGACAGGCGGCGGGCAGCGTGTGTCTCTCCAATCAACATCAACTGGTTCTGGCCTGGATCATCTACGCCCAGGACAATGACTACAAGCTCATCGGAGGTCACGACGGGCATTCCTCTTCGCCCAGCCGGGGCTATGACTGGGTCGAGCTGCCCCAAACCGAGAACGGCACGGTGGTCTCGGGGGCCGCAGCAACTATTGAAGACAAGAAGCGCGGCTGCGAACGCGGGGCTTTGTTCCCGTACGTCAAGGACGTCGATCTCTATCACTGCCCGGGCGACCGAAGGCATCGGACAGAGATGACACATCGCAGCTACGGCATTCCGGGCGGCATGAACGGCGACGTCGGCACCGGGGCCAATAGCTGGCTGGTACAACAGTGGGGATATCCCTCCTACAAGACGCTTAACGAGATCAAGAATCCCGGGATCAAGTATGTATTTCTCGAAGAGAAGACCGACGTGGGCGGCTGGAACTGGGGATCGTGGAACCTGGAGAGACAGGGGGACCGATGGTGGGATCCGATTGTCGTGCGGCACGGACGGCTCAGTGTGCTGGCCTTTTCCGATGGTCACGCCGTCAAACACCAGTGGAAGCAGAAGAGCACACTGGAAATGACGTTTGCACCCTATCCTGACGCCATCCGATGGCCCGTCACCGACGGCACCGACGACCTGGAATTCATGCGCCGAGGCTACAATCCCGCACGCTAGCGGAGCACTTTCTTGCGACTTCCTGGTTCAAAATCGCACTTTCCTTGCCCTTCTGGAGGAGAAGACCGACTTTATATGTACTCCATCACTCTTGCTCGGAGTCTGTTTGCGGTAGTTTGTCTCGCCATTTTTCGGCTTCTTCCGGCTTGTCCCAGGTTTCGTAGAGGTCGATGATCTGATTCAACGAATCCAGAGTATGCGGGTGGGTATCACCGAGTTTGAGGCGACGGCCTTTGACGGCCTCAAGCAGCAACTGTTCGGCATCATCGTGACAACCCTGTTCTCTGTATAGCACAGCCAGATCGTTCTTGGATTCTAGTGTGTCCGGATGGTCGGCACCTAACTTATTCCTTCTGGTCTCTAATACATAGTGGAACAGATGCCTCGCATCTTCATAGCGCCTCTGCTTTGTGCGCAACACGGCCAGACCATTTATGGACGCGAGTGTATGTGGATGTTCACGGCCCAGCACCCGGCGCTGAGTATCGAGAGTCTTGAGATATAGCCTCTCTGCCTCGGCATAACGACCCTGCGCCGTGCACAGCCTGGCCTGCACATTCATCACCTCCAGTGTGGCCCAATTCTCCTCGCCCAAAATGCGGCTCCCGATCTCATATGCCTCATCCAGCAGTCGTTTAGCCTCATCATACCGCCCCTCATTCAAATATGCTGTGCCCAGCCCCCGCATAAGATGCAAGTTGAAGACATGTGTTCCACCTAGTTCGCGACGAGTAGCATCCTGTGTTTGAACGAAGGATGACTCAGCATCCTCGTAGCGGCCCTGAGCAAGGTAAAACAGGCCAAGATTCAGCATTGCCTGAAGTGTGTCCAGACGCTCCTGGCCCCGTCCTTGGCGCCTACCTTTCGAGGCAGACCAGCTTCCGTCATCGCTAGTGTGGCAGTTCGCACAATCGGGACCTTGCGGGTGCTGGGATGACGGCCGGTCGTCCTCATGACACGACGCACAGGAACCTGTGGCCAGACTGTGATCCATTGTCGCGCC
>LJTR01000265.1 GCA_001303465.1 Phycisphaerae bacterium SG8_4 | reverse complement strand
AGTGTATGGCCCGGACCCGGAGGTGAATAAGACAGCTGATCGATCATGAGGAATATCGACTCATATCATCGAAAGGGCAGCGTCTATGTATACGTTTTGAGCGTAGCATTGCTCATCACCGGCATTGGTTTATCCTCACTATGGGCCATGCGCGTGCAACGGCGTGTTGCCGGCGTCGGCGAGGCCGTAGTGCAGGCACGCGTTGCAGCAGGATCATTTCTTGACGTGGCCTTGTTGCGGATCGCGAATAATCCTTCGTGGCGCTCGGCGTACACGCATGATGTCTGGGTTGCCAACGAGACGGTCCACAACGTCAGCTACACCTTCAAACTGGTAGATGAACAAGACGCTGACCTGGCTAATGATGACACCCAACTTGCCCGCCTTTACGCCAAGGCCACGGTGGGCGACGCCGTGCGCATCTACAGCGTGTTGCTCCGGCCGGACGACGCAACAGGCGGCAACCTGTTGAGCAACGGCGATATGGAAAACGGCCTAACGCCCTGGTCGAGCATGGAGTGCGATCTCGATATCGACGCTAACGAACCGCATGGCGGCGCGGCATGCCTCTGGGTCAATAATCGCGGCGGCCAATGGGATGGCCCTCGTCAGGATATTGCCGGGCAAATCATCGAGGGCACTACCTATGATGTGAGGTTATGGGTCAAACTGAAAGACTTCTCTGAGAACGTCCGGCTGGTGCTTTGGATGGATACGAGTCTCGATTACTATCCCGTCTACTATGCACAGCAGTCTGTCGGAACCACATGGACACAGGTGGGCGGTATAGTCGCGCCGACCTGGGAGGGCGAACTTCTTGCGGCGTACTGGGAGGTCGAGACCGCGTGGAGCAGCCAGGAGTACAAGATCGACGATGCTATCATGAGACCTCCACGGAGCGCATCGGTTGTCCCGGGCAGTTGGCGGCGCGAAGTGTTGCCGTAGCTCCCTCTCGCTTTTTGGATATCGGCGACGTCGCAGCACCGAGCACGACAGCTCAAAAACAGGCAGTGGAATATCGTGTGCGTTACAGGACGTTTGGGCAGGCAAGAGCTGCAAATACAGGCCTGAAAGTCCCGAATAGAAGGCTTTTCTCAACTCGTCGCCCAAAATATCCGATATGTCGGTTATTGGACTTGCTTGCGGCCTGAGAGAGTCAGGTTAAACAAATACGTCATTGTACAGGGCCTTTTGAGGCTGGGAGTTGAGCATGGAAACGAAATCGGAGCATGTGATTGTCTTGGGCTCATTGGATAAGCCCGACAAGATCGAGCAACTTGACAAGCTTCTCAAGGAGACTCAGGACAATTGTGATCGCGACATAGTTGTAGATCTGTCTGACGTCACGATCAACAGCATGGTAATTACCAAGCTACTGGAACTTCGCAAGGCCGTCAGAAGAGCGGGACGGGAACTGATTCTTTGCGGAGTGGACACTCAGGTCAAGAGTGTATTCACAATTACCGGCCTGGATGGAGTATTCCGCATTGTCAAAGACAGATCCTCGGCTGTGCGCGAACTCGAAGAGATCAGGCAGGGGCTTGGCGCCGAGGCGATATGATGGGTACTCGGGTCAAATGCATTGTCCGGCTCTCTTGCGTAACTGGCTCTGATGCACCATGCCGAGCTTGATTTCTGATATTGTCGGTCACGAGAGCCCATGGAAATATCCTTTAAGTTCACATGCTTTGAAGTCTGCTAATGAGCTTATGACCAACATAGGGTGCTTGCTAATAAACTTGGAATCAGAGACGTCCGGAGTATGAAGAATGAAAACGCACGCCGATGACCCTGTAATTATAAGGCTTTCACCGATAGTGCACGCGCATGAGCAACTCAAGAACCTTGTTGATAGAGAAGTCGACTCTGCTGTTGTCCTCGATGTATCCGATCTCGGTTTTGCGACAAGCATGCTCCTCAACGAGCTGCTGGAGTTGCGCGCATCAATCGTTGGTCGCGGTTATCAACTCATCATTTGTTGCAGTGATGACCGAGTACGTGGAGTCTTCAATATAACCGGATTGAACCAGGTTTTCACGATAGTGAACAGCCAAACCGCAGCTCTTGATGTGCTTAACAAAGCGGATCAAACGCAAGACCACTGACAACCAGAGCTCACAGAACGCTCTTGTTTGATCGCGCGTTAAGGCTGATTTGAGACAATTAGCCCTAGCCTCGGAGTTCCAGAGGTACACTTCCTTGCCATGCCGCCACTGAACTCTGTTGAGAATTCCATGTCAAGAGGTAAGGCCCGATTCACACGCTACTGGCAAAGAGTTGAGCAGATACGGCGCACCGCGAGCCCCTGATTCTTCCGGAATGGCTACTTCTGTCGGGCTGCGATAGAAAGATGGCGTTCTGGCTATGAGATTTCTGCTAAGTAGAAACGCAAGATGATTAATACAGGACACATGTCTTTCAGACACATATTCTTCCTGCACCAATGAATGCCTTCGGGCACCTTATAACGGTAATTTTGTCACACGGACAGACAAAAGACTGACAGCCCGACACACTGTCAGCCTGTCTTCTGCAATGTGCCGGATGTAGTATGTCAGATGGTCATGCAATTTCTGAGCTCAAGAAACCTAACCAGATTGTACGCAACGCAATTGTATGGGACATCAAGACCATGTATTTTTGCCAGTTCTATAACAGCCCCATTCAACGCATCGATCTCGGTTTGTTTCCCAGCTTTGATGTCCTGAAGCATGGATGATCTATGCTGTGCCGTATCGGGTACAAGTCTACTGTAGAAAACATCGAGGAAAGCCTTGGGCGTCTGGTATTGTGTCTCATAACCGGCTGAAGTCATGACAGCAAAGACTTCTTGAACAATATTGTCCATAATGTAATGGCTGTACTCGTATTCAGCCAAGACTCCATACGGCACATCGAGCAATGCCCCTAAAGGATTAAGTGCACAGTTGTAGAGCATCTTGGCCCAAAGGTATCTTCCTATCTCAGCTGTAATCTCGCAAGGTATTCCACCGTCGCTTATGGACTGACATAGAGGTTTTATACAAGACGAACTAACATCAAACAAATTGCCAATTCGAATTGAGTCTGCGTGAACCGTAATAACGACGGTATGTTTGTTCGGCTTCTGAAACCCGGTAATGATACGCGCGTTGTATACTCGCTCTTTTTCGAAAACACTTGCGAAGATCTCTGCATTACCCCAGCCATTCTGGCACAAGACAATTCTGCCTTCATGACCTATTAAGTCTTTATGGTCTGCAAGGTCCTTGGCAGCCGTATAAGAGTCAAATGATTTTGTACAAACCAGAATGTAATTGTATTCTTTCTTGGATAGAGTGCGAAGTGAAGTATGGCTGTGAAATCCAGATGGATCTGCGCTAAAGTCCCCAAAAACACCGGTCCTGCATATGCCGTGTTCGCGCAGAGACACCACGGTGTCTTCTTCTTTATCTATCAAGTCCACCTCGACTCCCGCTTTGAGCAAGCAGCTCGCGAGACCCAAGCCAACCGCACCAGAGCCATATATCAGCACAATCATAGCCTTGATTTCATCCAGATTGCTTCCTTTTCGCCAGACCGTTGTTCATATACGAAATCTTGTCGATGTCTCTCTTAGCATTGGCGAAATCAATTGGTGATCCTTGTTTATTCGTCACCTGCTCCCAAAAGAATCATAGTGCCGAAGCATTCATCTCTGACCGTCTACTTAATCCGATCTTCTCCAGGCCTTTTCTTGTGTTATTGTGCAGGATTCAGTACTGCATTCTTCTCTGGGAATCCCTTAGAACCTTACTTGTTGGACGGCTGATCCGCTGCCTGGGAGGCCATCTGCTGGAACATCTGATAGAAAGTCATCTGAGGCGTAAAATCCCATTTGCCAACAGTCCCGATCTCTGAGGTATCAACCACACCCTCGTCCACGAATCGGTGTATAAGATGTTTCATGCCTTCACCGACAAGATTCCAGACGTCCATATGTCCCAGATCGTCGAACATCACCCACTGCGCTTCGGTGAACATATTCCCGTATCTATCTCGAAACGTTTCTCCAGCCTCCCTGCTGCCATAAATGATAAGGGTCTCCACGGGAGACTTCTGGGTTGGCGGATGCTCGGCCGACACGGGCTTGACCGGCCATTCGCTGTGCTGGAAGACTCCCCAGGCCATGAGGGCCATGGGCGATCCAATGACCGAATCGGGATCCTCCAACTCGGCAACGAAGTCCCGTCGAGGATCGGTCACGCTACTGTATGTCTTGGCCAACAGGTCCCCAACGTTCTCAAAACTACCCAAGAGCTGATCGTACATCAGCGACATCACGGCAATGCTGCTGAAGTCACCTTTTTCAGCCGCGATATAGGCATCGAAGAGCATGTTGACATAGGCACGCTCGTAGAGCCCCAGGTAAGTGACAATCCTGACCTTGGACGGATCGACAGGCATGCCCTGCCACTGCCGCGGCATCTTCTTCAGAGCGTTCTTGATAGTCTGTACAATGTCGGGAGTTCTCGCAGCAGCCTTTGGATCGCTCTTCCACAACTCGTTAAGGCGTTCGAATCGCCTATCCACATTCCGGGGCTTATCGAAAGCGATGTCATAGGGAAAGGCTGCTTCGATCATAACAGCCCGATGAACATGCTCGGGATAGCGCAGGCAATAGGTCAACACTACTGCCCCGCCGTAGCTGCCGCCAGTCAAGTTGATCTTCTCGTAACCCAATGCTGCTCTGGCCGCCTCGATATCGTCAACTACGTTGAGTATGTTGTAGTGCTCGACGTTGACTCCGGCCGCCTTGAGTTCACGAACCGCCTTTGTCGCCTTGATCCCCATCTCCTTCAGGTTTGGCTTCGAAAGCATCTCGGGTGTCTTGAGTATCTCATCGAACATCGGATGCTTGAGATTCGGAACGCCATCGATTCCCCGATAGCCCACATGAACAACGTCGTGGTTCTGTAAATCCTCTTCACCAATGCGCTGTTCGGGTCCAATGTTTGTGCCACCGGGACCGCCAGCGCATTGGAATACCGGGTAATCAGCGGACGGACTCAACGCCTTCACAACGACAATGGGAAGCTCGATCTTTTTTGAATCTGTCCGACTTCTGTCCTCAAGAACGACGAGTTTTCCCCGCAGACCCGCGAATTCCTTACCTTTACAGTTTATTCTGGTCTCGCTCATCGTCAGTGGTGTGCTCCTTAGTGGCTTCTCCGGTGAGGTGACACGGGCTCCCACGATCCTGTTTGGGCCAATCACACCCCAGATCAACACAATTATGTACACATATCTATATCTCATTAAACCGATCTCCCTTCATTACATTAACACACCTCAAATCCTTAACCACACTTGAATGATTCAACGGATATCCGACGGTTATTGTACTCCGAGAGGGAAGACCAGGTCAAGGCGATCACACTATCACGCGGAAATCAGAGTGTTTTCTAGCTCTTGAAAGAAAAGGCATTGTGTCACGCGAAAATAGCGGCGCTTTTCAGCTCAGGAATAGGTGGGCTTGGGGCACAGTTTCCGGCTGGAAAATGTTGTTGTTTCGTTCACCGAAGCTGCGCCTTGTATGACCTTTCAGAAGGAATCTCTATCGTGCATTCTGCCCGAGCCTCATGCACAATCGAATCTCGAAGCTGCTTTCAAAGCTCATGTATTTATTATAGAATTGCCGCGTTGTAAGTCTCGAAAATATAGCGACATGATACATGAGTTTGCGTTGAGATTGTGCCGATGACACGATAATGACCAGTTGCAGGATGGGCAGCCGGATCGCCTGCCGAATGAAAAAAGAGAAAGGAACACTTATGAAGTCATTTGCATGTCTTGTGCGATTTAGTCTGCAGCGGAAGGCTCATTCTGTGACTATCTTCCTGACGTTCTTTCTGGTCTGTCTTCCGGCGTGGGCGATAGCCGGCCCACTGCCGAAAGTCAGAGTTGCCAACGTCCGCCGTGTGTTTCACAATGGAGAGCATAATGCCTTTACGGACCTGATTCGATTCAAGGGAAGGTTCTACCTTACGTTTCGTAGCTGCCCGGACGGCCATATGGTGCATCCCACCTCGTCGATCATAATTCTCTCCAGCACCGACGCGAAGCAGTGGAAACAGGTGCACCGCTTCGGCGTCGAAAAGCGAGACACCCGCGACCCGCATTTTCTCGTCTTCAAGAACAAACTCTTTGTTTACACCGGCACGTGGTACAGCGGCGAGACAACGCTGAAATATGAAGACTACGACCTGAACAAACACCTGGGTTACGCCGTTGTGTCCGAGGATGGTGCGCAGTGGAACGGCCCAATCCTGCTGGAAGGGACGTTTGGCCACTACATCTGGCGGGCCAATACGTTCGGCTCAAAGGCGTATCTCTGCGGTCGTCGAAAGAAGGACTTCGCAATGGCGCCCAGGGGTGAAGGTCCGACTGTCGAATCCGCAATGTTGGAAAGCCAAGACGGTCTGATCTGGCGTACCCGCACTCTGTTCCAGGAGGTGCGCGGTGACGAGACAGCGTTTCAATTTGAGGCTGACGGAAGTATCATCGCTGTCGGCCGGCGAGGCAGAGACAACGCTCAACTGCTGAGGTCGCAGCCGCCCTATACGAAGTGGGACCGCAGAGAACTCGACAGGTACATCGGAGGACCGCTGCTGATACGCTGGGGCGGCCGCTACGTGGTTGGCGGACGCAAGACTGTTGGTAACGCAGGGCCCAAGACCTCAATGTGCTGGCTCGTGAACGACCAATTGCGCGAGTTTGCCGAACTGCCCAGCGGTGGCGACAATTCCTACCCGGGCTTTGTAGAGAT
>LJTR01000264.1 GCA_001303465.1 Phycisphaerae bacterium SG8_4 | reverse complement strand
TACTGTTTGAAGCGCCTCGGGCGCGAACCCTGTATCTTCTCGATCCGCTCTGCGCTGCTCTCGAGGTGCTGGCTGTCAATGTCACAGATCGCGATTACCTCTGCCCCGCCGGCCTTGAAAGCAGCCCTCACATTTGCCATTCCGTAGCCGCCACAGCCAATCAGTCCGATTCTCAGCTTGGGTGCTCCTGCCTTGTCCTGCGCGGCGGCGCCGAGCGCCGCCGACATAGCCACAGTACCGCCCATCGAGGCACCAATGAATTCTCTCCTATTCATCTTTTCCATACCAAAATGTCCCTTCCGCCCGCGCGGGCAATGCAAACGTCGATATGTATACCCTTCAGGGTAGTAAAGCCCCGCGAGTAAGATCATACACTGTTATTGTAAAGCTACTTACCCGCGCAAAAACCCTAACTTTCAATCGTGAGCACTATACTATCGTTTAACAAGAGTGACGCTGTCGATTCGACAAAACCCAATCAGGTCTCTCACATACACCAAGCAAAACCACTGACGATCATGATACTTCCGGCAGCATGCTGTTTCCATACCATTGTTCTATGGCCGTGATAAGTTGTGTCTTGTTCTTTGCGGCAATAAGATCCTTCTGCGCCTGCTTGCGTTTGGGATGAAGTCTGCAGTATTGGATGAGGAACTTGCGAAAATACCTGATCGCCGCTATCGGCTCATAGAGCCGACAGACGCCATCGAAGTGCCTTCGTATCACCTCGGCCTGCTCGCAGAGGCTCGGCTTGGGCGGCGCCGGTTCACCCTTTAAAACGGCATTGAGTCCTTCATAGACCCAGGGATTTCCAACCGCACCGCGAGCGATCAAGACGCCGTCGACCTTGGTGACCGCCAGCCGCTCGGCGATTGTCTGAGGATTGAAGAGGTCGCCGCTGCCTATTATTGTTGTCTCGGGCAAGCGGCTCTTTATCTGGGCAAGAAGGTTCCAATCGACGTCACCGGTGAACTTCTGCACAACAGTGCGACCATGGATCGTCAGGGCGTCAACTTTCCTCTCCGAGGCCCCCGAGACTATGGTGTGGAAATTATCGTAGGACTTTCGGCCGGAATCGAAACCGATTCGCAGCTTAATTGTCACCGGACAGCTCACCGCTTCTCGCACGCGGTCGTAGATGCGCATGATGGTTTCAGGCTCGTTCAGAAGGTACCCGCCTCGTTGCCGGCGAAGCACCTTCGGCGCCGGACATGCAAAGTTCAAGTCGATTATGTCGTAGCCGACATCCTGAAGAGCCCTGGCGGCCTTTGCCATCGTCACCGGCTCGGCGCCGAGGATTTGTGCACCGACCGGATGCTCGTCGTCATGCGGCCTGAAGGCAGGTTTCTTAAGCACCTTGGGATGCGCCGCACTCTTGGCCAGCATCACGCCGGAAAAGGTCAGAGGCGCGCCGAAATCGAGGGCCAATCTCCGCATTGCATAGTCGCTGTAACCGCTCAGAGGGGCCTGCATAAAAGGAACATTCAGAATAAGATTGCCTAGTTTTAGCATTGATTGAAAAGGGGTCAGGAGCCTTTCTTGGGTCGGCCTCGAGGTCGGAGAGTCGAAGTCAGTGCCAGGCGTTCTGCCATCTTCCCGACCCAATCGTCTTGTCCCAATGGTGTTCCGCGCCGAATGCAACGTTCAATCTTCTTGCGGTCTTCTTCCCAGGGCACAACATCAAGCAACTCTTCCCAGCCATCTGGCAACTCGACTGGACCGGCAGAAATAGCGACGCCGTCTTTAGTGAGCCCTCTTCTTATCGCCAGGCTGCTCCAGATCCAATCCGATGAACTCTCAACCAGTCCGGCACGGAAAGGATTGCTCTCGACATATCGCAGCGCGTTGAGATAATAGGATTCGCTCTGAATCGGAAAACTCTTGAAGCGACCCTGATAAAGGTGTCCCGTCCCGATGGTATCATGCGCCGCGTGCCATCGCTGAGTGTGTGTCATCGTGATCCAGTGCATGAACGCCGACAGGTCGCCGTCATGGTACGGCCACAGCATCAGATGCCAGTGGTTGGACATCAGACAATAGCTGGTCAGACGCATGGGAATTCTCTCAAGACCTTCGCCAATAACCCTCTCGAATGCTTCATAGTCGGAGGGCCCCCGAAAGATCGTTTGCCGAGCATTGGCTCGATTCAGGACGTGGTAGACGATACCCCCTGGAGATTGTCTTCTTGATCTGGGCATGGATCAACTCTAAACAGCACCTCACTACTCGTCAAGCCAAATAATGCTCCTGGCCCCTTTTAGCCAAAGAGACTATTTTACGCTCAGCCAGCTCGGACCGATGGCCACATCGACTTTCAGGCGAACATTCAGCTTGATCGCGCCGCTCATGTGCTCGGCTATCCACTTGGCGTGTCGGTCGGCCTCGGCGGCCGGTAGTTCGAAGACCAGCTCGTCGTGGACCTGGAGAATCATCGATACTGGCAAAGCTTCGGCTTTGATTCTTTGCTGGATTGTGATCATCGCTACTTTGATCAGATCTGCCGCCGAGCCCTGGATGGCAGTGTTGATTGCGAGCCGCTCGGCCTGCGAGCGTTTGTTGGAGTTCTTGCTCTTGAGGTTGGCGATCTTCCGCCTACGGTGCAGGATTGTCTCGGCGTAGCCGCTCTGGCGGGCTTGGGCGACACAATCGTCCATAAACCTTCGAATCGAGCTGTAACGGGCAAAATAGTCGTCGATGAATTTCTTGGCATCGGGGCGGCTTATTCCGATCGTGCGCGATAAGCCAAACGCTCCCTGACCGTAAATGATGCCGAAGTTGACGGCCTTACAGCGCGAGCGCATCTCCCCGGTCACTTCCTCGATCGGACAATCGTAAATCTGCGAGGCGACGAAGCGATGAATGTCACGATCAGCGGCGAAGGCCTCCATCAGGGCCTGGTCCTTCGAAAAATGGGCCAGCAGCCGAAGCTCGATCTGGGAGTAATCCGCACTCAGGATGCAGTCGCCTTCTTTGGCCGGGACAAACGCCGAGCGGACCTTGCTGCCCAGTTCGGTACGGATCGGTATGTTCTGCAAATTCGGACCGCTCGAACTCAGGCGACCCGTTGCTGTTATCGTCTGGTTGAAGGAAGCGTGCACCCTTTCGGTTCGCGGGTTTATGAGCGCCCCAAGCTTGTCCACGTATGTGTTCTGGAGTTTGTTCAACATACGGTATTGAAGGACAAGCTCGGTGATAGGATGCTGGTCGGCCAGCTGTTCGAGGACACCTGCGTCCGTGCTGTGGCCAGACTTGCCGAAGCGAACAGGCGTTAGAGACAGCTTGTCGAAGAGAATCTCGGCGAGCTGCTTGGGTGAATCGATGTTAAAGACCTCGCCTGCGTGCTCGTAGATCTTCTCGGTGACAGTCTCGAGCATCTCGCTGATCTCACCGGACATTTCTCGCAGCAGCTTCGTATTTAGCGAGACTCCGTTGTATTCCATCTCCGCCAATACACCGACTAGGGGCATCTCGAGATCTTCGAACAGCTTCTTGAGCGAGGGCTCGGCTTCGAGGCGCTCTTTCAGATAGAGGTATAGGCGAAAAGTAATATCAGCATCCTCGGCAGCGTATTCGGCCGCGGCGGCCGTATCGACCATGTCGAACGTGAGCTGATTTTTGCCCTTGCCGATAAGGGCCGAGATCGGGACGCATTCGTATTTGAGATAGTCGGCCGCCATATTGTTCATCGAATGGCTCCGTCCTGGTTCCAGGCAGTAAGAGGCCACCATCGTATCGAAGTAGACTCCATTCATCGGCATTTGCGCGTTCCGAAGGACCAGCAGATCGTACTTGATATTCTGGCCGATCTTCTTGACCTTTTCATCAGCAAGTATCGGCGCGACTTGACGCCGCAGGATTTCTATTTCAAGATGCCGGGCGCCGAGTGGGGCCTTTACAGGAAGGTAGTACCCCTGATTAGCTTGCCAGGAGAAACTCATGCCGACAAGATCCGCACGCATGGCATCAACGGACGTCGTCTCTGTGTCCACGGCAAAAAGCTCTTGTGTGCCCAACAAAGCCAGAAACTTCTCAAACTTCTCGGCCGTGTCTATAAGCTGATAGTCGCGCTCGACCGTCTTTGCCGACGTCGGCTCGGCGAACGAGGTCCCCTCGTCGCGGGTCGAATCAGCCGTCAGGCCCAGTTGCGTGAGCAGCCGGCTAAAGCCAAGCTCAGTGAATATCTCAGCGATTTTGGCTCTATTGAAGTCCTTTCGTGCAAGCTCGTCGTAGTCGATCTTGACCGGGACATCGCAGTTAATGGTGACCAGCTTCTTGCTCATGTCGGCCTTGTCTCTGAATTTGCGCAGATTTTCACCGCGTTTGCCCTTTATCTCATCGACATGCTCATAGAGGTTTTCAATCGAGCCGTACTTTTGTATCCATGTCAAAGCGGTCTTGGGGCCTACGTCCGGTATGCCGGGAACGTTGTCCGAAGTGTCACCCTGAAGGGCGAGACAATCGATGAACTGCTCGGGCGTGACACCCATCTTCTCGATCATCTCCTTCAGGTCCGTCTTCGTATCGGTTTTGATATCGAAAGTGCTGATATCTTCGTCGATCAACTGGAGCATATCCTTGTCTTTCGAGCATATCAGACACTGATGGCCATCAGCCGCGACCTTTTTCGCCAGCGTGCCGATGATGTCGTCCGCTTCGTATCCATCTAGCCTGAGCTTCGGGATGTTCATCGCCTCCAGAATCTGCTCGATTCGATCTATCTGTGGCGGCAGATCGTCCGGCATCGGCGGTCTGTTCGCCTTGTACTCGGGGTATATGTCACTGCGGAAGGTCTTGGCCTTGCTGTCGAGCGCAACGGCCAGCATGTCGGGCTTGTGCCTCTCAATCAAGCCCAGCAATGCCATAGTGAAGATGTACACCGCTTTTGTCGGCTCGCCTGCCGGGCTTGATAACTGTCCGTGCATCGGTGCATAGTAGGCCGCATAGATGTGCGCATGGCCGTCGATTATGTAGAGTTTCTTTGCCATCGGCGCCACTCTATGGGTTGTGGCCCGGGCTGTCAAGCACTGGTCACCTCTGCGCATCGCCGGCACAGGTCGGGATGTTCTGCGTTGGCCCCCACACTGGGCCAGTAGTTCCAGCATCGCTGGCATTTCTCGCAGGCACTCTTTTGTGCGCCAACCGTAGTCTCGCCTACACTGCTCTGGAGCTTGATCTCACTGGCGATGCAGAGCGCCGCGAACGACTCGAGCCCGAATTCATTGAGAAGTCCAGCGTCTTCGTCCTCGCAATTGATAGTAACAGCCGCCTGCTGATTGCTGGCGATCGTCTTGGCCTGTCTCAGGCCTTCGAGCACGCGCAGGACCTCGTCACGCAGCTCCATCAGCCTCTGCCATTTTGGTTCGTCGCTCTTGTAGTCAATCGCATCGTCGACTCGAGGCATCCTCGCCAGGTGCACGCTTTCAACATTCTCCGACTTGAACTTCATCGCGGCCCAGGCCTCTTCGGCGGTATGTGCCAGTATGGGAGCGAGCATCCGAACGAGAGCGTCCAGTATGTTGTACATCGCCGTCTGGGCGCTGCGCCGCGATGGGCTGTCGGCGGCGTCGCAGTACATACGGTCCTTGAGCACGTCCATGTATATGCTGCTCATCTCAACCGTGCAGAAATTGTATACCAGAGAATAGACCCTGTGAAAGACGAAGTTGTCGTAGGCATCGGTGACATCGGCAATCAGCTTCTGCAGCTTCTGCATGGCCCACTTGTCGATTTCAAACATCCGGTCGTAAGCAACGCTCATCCGTTTCGGATCGAAATCGTTGGTATTTCCGAACAGGTATCGCAACGTATTTCTGATCTTGCGATACGCATCCTGCGAGCGGCCTATGATCTCATCGTTGCAGCGAATATCCTCTTGATAGTTCACGCTCGAAACCCAGAGCCGGAGAATATCGGAGCCGTACTTGGCCACTTCCTCAAGGGCGTTGACATAGTTGCCTAGGGACTTAGATTGTTTCATCCCGTTTTCGTCGACGGTAAAGCCGTGCGTCAGGACGCTCTTGAAAGGCGGTTTGCCCGTCGCTCCCAACCCCGGCAGCAGTGACAGCTGAAACCAGCCGCGATGCTGATCCGAACCCTCGAGATACAGATCCACGGGAACAGGCCAGCCGGCCTGCTTAACGCAGACGCTGTACCAGCTGCAGCCCGCCTCGAACCAGACGTCGAAGATGTCCTCTTCCTTCCGCAGTTCGTCGAGGACAAACCCCTCGGGCAGCTCGAAATCCTCGCCCAGAATCTCAGCGGCAGAATCGGTGAACCAACTGTTCGAGCCTCGCTCGGCGATATGTTTGGCCACGGCCAATACGGACTCTCTGGTGACCAGTGTTTTGCCGTCGGAATTGACGAACACAGGGATCGGCAATCCCCAGCTTCGCTGCCTGCTTATACACCAGTCGGGCCTCGATTCCAGCATCCCGGCGATGCGTTTCTGGCCCCAAGCTGGAATCCACTCAACTTCCTTTACGCTCTTAAGCGCCAAGTCGCGCAGGTTCTTGCCCTCGGCGGCAAGTTCTTTGTCCACGCCAACGAACCACTGCTCGGTCGCCCTGAAAATGACCGGCCCCTTGCTGCGCCAGCAATGCGGATAGCTATGCGTTATCTCACCCACGGCAAAGAGCAACCCCTTCTGCTTCAGGTCGTTATTGACAACGGTGTCGACCTCGAGCACACTTCGTCCCCTCAGCCAACTCGGCACTGTATCGTCATAGCGTCCGTCATCTTTCACCGGCGAATATATCGCAAGATCGTACTTCTGCCCGGACATGTAATCCTC
>LJTR01000011.1 GCA_001303465.1 Phycisphaerae bacterium SG8_4 | reverse complement strand
AACAGCAATGTGCTCAACGATAATGCCCTGTGTCCCGATGGTCGCGACTGGTTCGGCACGCTTCACAGCACCGCCAGCGGAGACCTCAACAGCGGAATGGTCAACGTCGTGTTTGTCGATGCGCATGTCGAAGAGGTGCGCAGCGGTTTGGCTGGCGACGGCTCCAGAACGGAAGCAGAGTTCGGCCGATTCGAGAAGCACGGCTGGCCGCACAAGGAGCCGTTTAGATAATGAGACGGCAGATTTGAAGGAGTCTGATCTTGAAAAAGCCAAGGGCATTTACTCTCATAGAGTTGCTGGTGGTGATTGCGATCATCGCAATACTGATGGCCATCATGATGCCGGCGTTGCAGCGAGTCAAGGAGCAGGCCAGGGAGATAACCTGCCGGGCCAACCTCCGCCAGTACGGCGTGGCACAGGCCCTGTACCTCGACGACAATGAAGATCGCTACCCCAGTGCCTGGACATCGTTGGTCAAGACCGAGTCTCCCGTCTCCGGATACCAGCGTTTCTGCCGATGGCACGATCCCAGATACCCGGCCGACGGCCCATTCTGGCCCTATCTGAAAAAGGGCAAGGTCCATCTGTGCCCGTCGTTTGCCGTCGTCGCCAAATCCGAAGGCACAAGGCATCCGAGCCACGTCGCCTCCAATCCTGTTGTCCCTTACTACAGTTACAGCATGAATGCCTACTTGGGCTCGCGAACCGGAGCCAACGGGGGAGGCGTGCTAAAAGCTTCCGAGATAACCAGGAGCAAGGCGGAGGTGTTCTTCTTCGCCGCCGAGAACATGTGGCTCAGACCCGGTTGTAGCTGGGTGCTCAACGACAACGCCCTGTGTCCCGACGGTCGCGACTGGTTTGGTACCTTCCACGGCACCAATAGCGGAGATCTCAACAGCGGTACGATAAATGCCGTGTTTGCAGACGCGCACGTCCAGGAGGTCCGCTCGGCCCTGGGCAAGGATCCAGGCTATAGAGATGACATGGAATTCGGCCGATTCGAAAAGTACGGCTGGCCGTATAAGAAACCGCCTCAGTAGTTGCAGTCCATAGGGGCATCTGCCTACTTGACAGCCGGTCGCTTAGATGTTAAACTCATATACACGAGTGAAAAATGACGTAATTGCTTTATATCGAAGGAGTTTCATTATGAGAAAGCGAACAGGTTTTACACTGATCGAGCTTCTGGTGGTGATCGCCATTATCGCGATTCTGATGGCGATTCTGATGCCGGCACTGCATAGAGTCCGGGAGCAGGGCAGGCGGATCGTATGTGAGAGTAATCTCAAGACCCTGACGATGAGCTGGATCATGTACGCAGACGAGAACGACGACAAGATCGCCAACGGAGCCGGTGGATTCCACTACGTCACCGGCGGCGGTCAAACGGAAAATGGCGCTGCGTCGAACATCATCGAAAGAGCCTGGGTTGGTAGAGGTTGGGGCCAAAACTGGAATAACCAAAATGTCCACAATAGCGGGCTGACCGATGAGCAAAAGAGAAGAGGCATTCGCGAAGGCTCCATGTGGCCTATAGTCAAGAACTATAAGGTATATAAGTGTCCCACCGGACGGCCCGGTGAGTTTGTCACCTACGCCGCCGTAGACGCTATGAACGGCCTCTACCGCACCGGCACTACAAGCAGGACGTCCGGAGGTCATCCGTTCGCCGTGGGCAAGAGGATAGGTTCAACCACGTTGTGGGTCAAGCGAAAGAGCGAGATAAACAGCCCGCCTCCAGCCGAGAGAATGGTCTACATCGACGAAGGGGCAATGACGCCGGACAGCTTTGCCGTACACTATGCCCAGCGAGGACCCTGGTGGGACGACCCGCCCGTCCGTCACGGCGACGGCACAACGGTATCGTGGGCCGACGGCCATGCCAGCCATCTGAAGTGGAAAGCACCCGAGACTATTAAACGCGCCAGGGACACCGCGGATTGGTACGGCGGCGGCGGCTTCATGCCTCAGACTCCGGAAGGCATAGAAGAACTGGTAAGTTTCCAGAAATCCGTATGGGGCAAGGTCGGCTTCTAACAGTAGTCCGTTGTGCAATGTCAATTCCGTCGGACCCGCTATCCGCCGGCACAAGACTGGATTGTCGCGATCTTGTGCGCCTTCTGTCACAGCAGGCGTTTGTTCACTGCTAATCGATGCTGACATCGAAGGTCTTGTACGTGGTATTGCCGACCGCATCGCTGACTCTGATCGTCAGGACGTGATCGCCAGGCGGCAATTTCTTCTCTTTGTCGACTCTGACGGTGAAATCCTCATCGGTGGTATCGTAGACCAGGTCATCCGGCACGGCGCTGATCCAATCAGCGTTGCTGTCGATCGTATAGTCCAGTTTGCCGATCGCACTGAGCTCATCTGAGACCTCGATCTTGAAGACCTTGTATCGATCGTCGCGCACCGAAGTGGCCGCGATGTCCGTGACGACCGGACCGGAATTATCAACCACCACCGGCTCGCTGACCCTGCTGCCCAGAAGCCTGGTGGTGACAGTATTGCTCCTCTCGTCGCTCGCTGTGACCCTGATCTCGTATCGACCGTCCTCGACGGTCCTTGCGTTCCACTCGAAGCTCGTAGCTTCGAACTCGTCCTTCAACTCGATCCAGCTTGTCCTTGCGAGCTTTCTAAAATCGATCTTGTAGATCAGTTTGTCGCCGTTGACGTCCTTGGTCACGTAGCTGATTTTGAAGTATCCTTGTTTGGAAGCGGTCGCCACTCGGCTGACGGCCACCGAAGCAACCTTCGGCGCACGGTTCGGGACGGTGCTGGCCACCGCAATCTCCCTTATGAGCGGACTGTCATTGCCGTCCCGGCTCTGCAATATGAGTTTGTATTGACAGAATCTGCCCAGAGGACAGCGAAGCTGGATGGGCCCGGTAACCACGACAGGCTCGGACCATTGCGAAAAAGTCGGATCATTCACATCTTTGACATTTCCGCTGCGAGAAGCAGCCAGAACCTGGCAGCCCTCCGGGATATCCGCTTCGAGCTGCAATTTGCCCCACTTGGCCGGCTGGTCGGCGTCGATAAGATCCGAGATGTACGTTCCCTCGGCGGCAAAACCGCTGCTCAGTTTTACCAGCTTGGCCGGATTGGCCGTCCCGAGGTATGCATCCGCGCCTGCGGCCGCTATCGCAGTTATCTGCGCCGCTTGCCGGTCCTCGTAGATAACCGCCTGCTGCTCCAGAACCGGATCGATGCTGAAAAGCTTGGCGCTGTTGCCGGTCCCGGCGAGCAGCCTGTCGTCCTGCTCGACGAGACAGAAGAAAACCACAGCCTCACCGAATACGTCCGTGACAAAACCGTCCTTAGTTATCTCGTAAATGTGGCTCGCCTGACCTGGTTTGGCACCCTTACTTACCGGTGGCGGACCCGACGACGGTTTGGCACTTGTCGGCTTTTCTGTGTTTGCGACTTCCAGCTTCAGGTCACCATTATTCTCGCCGGAGGTTTTGTCTTCTTCGGCCTTGGCCTCGGTCCGGCCAGTCGAATAACCGGCCCGTGATGAAGCCGCAAACTGCGTCTGGGTCTGAACAATCTTCGCCGAGGTCGCCGCAGCATACAGATTATCAGCGTTCAGCGTAGAGCGTTCAGCGTTCAGTTTCTTACTATCCGCTATCAACAACGCGGTTATCTCCGGTTGTTCGCTGTCATACAGCACCGTTGCACTCTCGGTACCCGGATCTATCTTGTACACCAACCCGCGCCCGTCGCTTCCTGCATAGATACTGCCGTCTTGTCCGATCGCCACAGAGAGTATGTTCTTGTCCTGACTTTTGTAAACGACACTAGCATTCTTGCCGCGCGGATCGAGTTTGTAGATATTGCCTTCCGGACCGGTCCCCAGATAGATATTGCCGTCGGCGTCGAGGGCTATCGCGAAGATATATTTGGCGCCGTCCGGCTCGAAAATCACTTCCATCTTGTCGTCCTTGAACCGGCACAGTTTGCATTCTCTGCCGCTTATGCCGGCCAAAGGGGCGCCGAAGGCGTCTATTGCCATCGCAAAAATGTGCTCGTTGGTCAGGTACTCGCCGGCCTCGACAATTTCCTCGACCAGTTGCTCTATCTCGCTGAGCTGCTCGGCCGCTTCGGCCTGGCCCTCATCATCATCGAGCGGATATATCTTTGTCAGCTCGCCGGCGGCGTACTTGTAGATTCCGCCATTCGGGCTCGTGCCGAAGTAGATCGTTTCGGCGCTGGTAACGATGCTGTTGATCGACCACACACCGGTGAAGTCCTCCGATTTGACCACCAGTGCCTCGGCCGCCCTGCCCAGTTGAATCGTCCCGCGCGAGCCAATGACAACATTCTCGGTCTTGCCCTTGAGCAGAGCGGAGCTGCTGGTATGCCGCACAACCTTGCTGTTGACAGCCGGACAAAGTGAGCCCAAAGTCAAGCAGCACATCAGCGCAAGGATCAACACGCGGTCAGGGCAAAACTCATCTCTCATGGTAGTTCCTTTACTCTTCGACTTGTATGCGCAGTGTTTTCTTGTCGATGACGACAGTGCCCGTTTCCAGACTTTGCTCGATCCAATGCGAATACGGAAGGATCCTCAAGGTCCTTTTCGTATCCCGCAGGATTAGCGCCTTGGTCGCCGGCAGATCGGGCAGCTCGGCCTTCTCAACTGTAACTCCGCCCGAAGGCAAGGTCAGCAGAAGGTACAACCTGCCTCTGTCGATCTGCAGCGAACTATTCAGCGCGTCGATCAATTGCGGCACACTCTGCGCGACAAATCTGTAAGGCACGGCTTTTGCGAGAAACCGCTCATAATCACGGCTGCCGCACACGGTCAGCTCATAGTCTCCGGGCGCCAGATCTCTGGGGATTTCCAGGTTGTGCCGGTACTGCTTCCTGCCGGCCAGAACAGACTCCACTACAACTGCGATATCGACGCTCTGGCCCGCCTTGACTTTCGAATCCGACAATTCAGCCGACCATATGTGTGAAATGATGTTCCTGGGCAGAATCCTGATATCGAAATCGAGCGATTCTATGTCGATCCTTTCGTACGGATTGTTCATCAGAAGCGCCACCGAACTGATAGTCTCGATTATCATCTCGTTGAGGCCCAGGCCCGTGGATATGTTTTCGAAGGCAACCTGTTCGCCTTGCCCTACGCCGATGGCCACTCTGTACTCGAGCGTGTGGTCAGGTGGAAAATCACCGAGACGCAGTGCAGCGGCGGCGACGGTCGCACGCAGATATAACGGTGTGAGCTGCCGGTTATGCGCAAGACGGCAATTGTACAGGCGATGCTCCGTGTCGTTGAACCGGTCGACCCGTATCGTCAGCGGTATCGTCTTGGCTGTTGCGCCTATCTGTCCTACAATCCCGGCCGCTTCGTCGATCTGAAGGGCGCCGACTGTCTGACCTACGCTGGCCAGCTTGAAGGAACTGGCAATGCTCGATACAACCGTGTGCACCTT
Source organism: Phycisphaerae bacterium SG8_4 (assembly GCA_001303465.1). Taxonomy (GTDB): domain Bacteria; phylum Planctomycetota; class Phycisphaerae; order Sedimentisphaerales; family Anaerobacaceae; genus SG8-4. The sequence continues at coordinate 16,564 of LJTR01000011.1, read as the reverse complement.
CGCCGCAGCCATCGGCAAGTCCACCCGCCCGTAGCCGAGCAGCGAGTGGCCGAAGCCGTAGACCTTACCGTCAACAACCTCGGTGACGGTGCCATAGACGCACATTGTTATATCGCCGGAAACCATCGGCACGGCAAGACTGGCCCCCGGTACCAACTCCAGGCTCCCGTCGCCTTCAATATTGCCGCTGCCTCCCCCGGCGACGACCATGAATCCGAAGGGTTCGACGACTGCCCTCAACTGCTCACTGACTGCGACAGGCAGGCCGGTAGTTATGAGGGGGCACGGCAGATAGTTGGCGCCTCCGAGACCCCGGCTTGTTCTGGGCATGGCGCTTCTAAGCTGGCTGTCGACCTCGGCCAGATCGATCGGAGCGGTGAAATCCAGCGCAAGAGCCGCCTGCGCGGCGTCTGTCCGGCGAGAGTCAGCCTGCCGGCCCCGGCCCACCATCAGCATCTCGGCAATCGGTGTCGCGCCGTAGAGCGGTTCCTTGGCATAGGGCCACGTGAAGGCCAGCGCCCCGGCCAGACGTCCGTCGATATAAACCGGCGAACCGCTGCAGCCGGATACCGGCCCGGTATGGACAAAACGCTCGTCGAGACCCCGCACCATGATCGCATCCTTGCCCGGCTCCATGTTGAGCACGACATCTATCACCTCCAGCTCGAATCTTTCGATTCCGGCAACACCATATTCGGTCAGACAGTACGCCTTGGTCCCGGGCCTGATCTCATCAAGGCTTATGTACTTGGCCGGGTCCCAAATGCCTTCGAGACCGCTCGGGGTCGCCGGTCCGTTCATTCCTGAAGGTGCAGGCTCGCCGGCAAGACACGGCGGCCCCGCCAAAACCGCAGAAATGTGGACAACAACGAGTAAGAAATTCCGCTTTGATCCGGGCATTCAGGTCCTTTCGTCTAATTACCGGCGAAAATTCTAATCGGAAAACATGGCCATTGCAAGACAATTCAGATCCTGCTAAAATACCATCGTCGTGTGTTGTGCGTGATGCGTATTGCGTAGCAGGGTCGTACGCCACGCAATACGCAATACGAAATACTTGGAGTAAGAAATGAAATCCGAACATCGGCATGAATTGAAGACTAACGAGCTGGCCGAGTGGCTGAGCAACCTGCCCAAGTGGACAAAGGAAAACCTCATTACAATCATATGTGTGGCTGCGCTTATTGTTGTGCTCGCAGGCGTATACCTGTGGAGAGGCTACAACAGGAACACTTTGCAGGTACGGGAACGAACCGAATTTACAAACCTGATCAACCAGGTCTCGGGCGCCAAGATACAGATCGTTTCTGCCAAGGAGCAGGGCAGAGACCTGGCGTTTATGCTCATCCAGCTGGCCAAGAATCTCGATACCTTCGCACAGAACACAAAGAACAACCGCATGGCGGCGATGGCACTTCTCAAGCGCGCCCAGGCCCTGCGGGCGGAGCTGCACTATGGGACCGTAGAGCCCCAGTACATAATAGACCAGACAAACAAAGCGAAAGCCAGTTACACTACGGCGCGAGATAGAAGCTCAACCAATCCCGTGCTGGCCGCCGCCGCCGAATTCGGTCTGGGACTCTGTGAAGAAGAGCTTGGCAACTTCGAGCAGGCCCGGGAGATTTACCGACAAATCGTGGCAAATCCCGATTATGAGGGGATCGTGACAGTAGCTCAGGCAGAATTCCGCCTCAAAACGATGGCAGATTACCAGCAGAAGATCGCCTTTGAGCCCGATCCGAATCCCGAACCTGCCGCCGCTTCGAAGCCATCGATAGATACCAAACCCGCCGAGGTCAAGCTGCCCGACAATATCATACCGCCTTTTAACTTCAACCGACCGCTCGACCTCAGCATGTTCGCCGAGGCCAACGAACCCGGCGGCAGTGAAGAATAGGCGGCTGCGAATTGAGAATCCGATGTTCTACATTCTGAATTCCAGATCGGAGCCGATGTGATGACCGGTGGCGAACCGGAGCCGCTGAAATTACGTGTGGGAAGCTCGATCACCGAACGCAGGCTCGACAAGTATCTGCACGGACGATTCAGTAACCTCAGCCGACGTTTCATCCAGGATGTGATCAGACAAGGGGCGGTGAAGGTCAACGGCAAGATTGCGAAACAGAGCCTCAGGCTCAGCCCGGGCGATGAGATTGACATGACACTGCCCGAGCCGCCGAGCAAAGAGATTACCCCGGAGGACATCCCGCTCGAGATTATCTACGAGGACGCCGACCTGATCGTCATTAATAAGCAGCCCGGCATGATCGTCCACCCGGCACGCGGCAACACGCACGGCACGTTGGTTAACGCCCTGGCGTTTTATTCGGACAAGCTCTCGAGCGGGCTCGGAGAGTTTCGTCCCGGCATCGTACACCGGCTCGACAGAAACACCACGGGTGTCATGGTCGCCACAAAGAACGACGCGGCCCAGTGGAAAATCGCAAAGCAGTTCGAACACCGGCAGGTCAACAAGAGCTACATGGCGATTGTTCATGGCACGCCCGAGCTGACGGCCGACCGAATAAAGGCACCGCTGGGCGTCCACCCAAGGACGAGAGAAAAATACGCAATCCGCCCCGACACCGGTAAAGAAGCAATCACGTTCTATGAAGTGATCGAGGCCTTTCGCGGCTTTTCTCTATTGAAGGTGACACCCAAGACAGGACGAACGCATCAGATACGCGTTCACCTGTCATATATAAGGCACCCTATCGTCGCCGACGACATGTATGGCGGCAAGCTGGTTTACCTCTGGCAATTAGCAGACACCGAGCCGGCCGTGGCCGAGCCGCTGCTGGAGAGGGTAGCACTCCACGCCTTTGGCCTCGAATTCAAACACCCCAGCACAGAAGCAATGGTGCGATTTGAGGCTCCGCTGCCCGCAGATATGAACCGGCTTCTCGATGCCCTCAGAGAGCATCGAAAGAGCTGAAAGAAAGGTCGGTCTCCAGCAACAGGCGGTGCCGTTGTAAGATAATCTGCGGCGAGCATGGATTCGGCGCGCATTGCGCTAAAGTGATGCCCGTGACAGGCCGATGTTTTCTGTGCCGCAGGCCATTCTGGCACCTGGTAAAGTAGCCGCCTTGGGCACCAGAGGTCAGGATGAATATCTGGCAAAGGAAAAACTCTATGAAGACTAGACTCAACCGACCGCATCAGACACCTAACAAATCAACCGTACCAAAAGCAACGCCGTACGCGGCAGAAATAAATCAATCCAAGTCCGAACAACAGAGCCGCATGTGGAGCACCATGAGATGGTTCGACGGCACCGACAAAACAGAAGAGGCGTTCCACAATCGCTTTGAGAACTTACCGGACGAAGATGTTGCTTTTCTAAAGTCTTTCTACAACATTGGCGACGACCGGGAGCTGTTCCAAATGGTCTGCAAATTCTGGAATATCAGAGTACCCGACCTAGCACACATTGCATAACACAAAACTGCCGGTTGTCGCTCTCTAGCCAGCATGAGCACGTGCGGAAATGACCTCCGCACGCTTCAGGAGTTCAGACGTATATTTCTGTGCTCTCTGCAATGGCCAAGAGTCGATCGGCAAAACGCAATCTGCGCCGATTGGCCGATTCTCATCGATTGACAACCGGTCAGTCTACGCCTGCGGCAGTTTCACGAGGTCGTGGTCGGAGCCGGCGACCATCAGGATATCGTCCTCGTAGATTATGGTGCTGGGCATAGGGACATTGATGATCCTGCCCTTCTCGTCCTTCTTTTGTTTGCTGTGCTCGCCCCTCTTGATCAGGACAAGATTGACGTTGTATTTCTGCCGGAGCTGCAGATCCATGACGGTCCTGCCGTCGAAGCTCGCCGGGGCCTTTATTCGAGCCAGGCTGTAGCCCTCGGCAAAATCTATCTTCTCCCCGATCTGCGGTGCGATAAGTTTATAGGCCCATCGTTGGGCCGATTCTATTTCAGGGTAAATCACCTCGGTAGCTCCGACCTTTGCGAAAACCTCGCCCGCTATCAAGTCCTCCGCTCGCGCGTATATACGGCTGACGCCCATTTGCCGCAGATTGACAACCGTCAAAATCGCAGATTCAAAGCCACGTCCGGTCCCCTGCCCTATGCCGATGATCGCGACATCGACCTTATCGACACCCTGGGCCTTGAGCGCTTCTTCATCCGTGCTGTCGAGCCTCACGGCGTGACTTACCTGATCGGCAAGCATCTCGATTGTCTCCCGGTTCTTGTCGATAGCAATGACCTCGGCCCCGCTCATTGCCAGAGCTATAGCCAGCTTCTTGCCGAACCGTCCTAATCCTATAACTGCAAACCGCGTCATAATCAGTCCCTCATATCTCGTGACTCGTCGCCAGCACAGGGCACAGGTGGAGGTGCGACGAACTTACCCGACAATTATCGCCTCATCCGGGTAGTTATACTTCGCCGGCCTCAGGTTAAAGGTCAGCGCTGCCAACAACGTCAGAGGCCCCAGCCTGCCTATCAGCATCGCGGCAATGATAATCAGTTTGCCGGCGGTTGTCAAATCAGGAGTTACTCCGGTTGTCAGGCCAACGGTCCCGAGAGCCGAGGCCGCCTCGAACGCAATATCCGACAGTGCAAAGCCGTTGGAATTCTCAGTGACACTCAGCGCCAGCGTCGTTGCGAACAGAACCCCAGCGAAGAGAAGGGTCACGGTGATCGCCCTGCCGACAACAACTATCCTGACCGATCGCTGGAACATTTCGACTTCCTGACGCTTTCTCAGGGCAGCAACAGCAGTCATTATCACCACAGCCAACGTTACGGTCTTGATCCCTCCTGCGGTCGAGCCGGGCGAACCTCCGATGAACATAAGCAGAATGAGAATAAACTTGCTCGAAGGTGACATTGCCGAGATATCGACCGTGTTGAAACCCGCCGTCCTGGCTGTAATCGACTGGAACAGGGCATCCATCGCGCCGGTGTTTCCGGCAGAACCGCCCGGTCTCGCATAGCGATCAAACAAGAGAATAGCCAGCATCCCCAGAACTATGAGGGACGCACTTATGCTAAGGACGATCTTGGTCTGAAGCCGCATCCTCTTCGGCGCTTCCATCGACAACCTGTACCGCTCGTTGAACCACTTCTTGAAGAAACGTTTGACTCGATCGGACACGATGTTGACCAGGTCGTAGAGCACGCTGAAACCGAGCCCGCCCAGGATTATCAAAGGACAGATCACACCGTACACCTGCCAGCTCCGGTTATACGCGATGAAACTGTCGCTGCGCAGACTGAAACCCGCATTGCAGAAGGCGCTAACCGAATGAAACACGCTGAAGAACCACTTGCTCTGATTTTCGCCCGACCACATGCCGAACAGACCAATGGCGCCGACGGCCTCGATGATAATCGTACCGACAAAGATGAAGGCAATCATGTTGCCGATCCTGCTCAGCGTCCGGGCACTAAGAAGATCCTGCATAGCTACCGATTCGCGCACGCTCAGCGCCTGGCCCAGGAGTAGAGCAAAGACCGCCCCGAATACCACTATCCCCAGTCCGCCGAGCTGAATAAGCGTCAGGATGATTGTCTGTCCGATCGGGCTGAAATCCTCGCCCGTATTCTTGACGATCAGGCCGGTAACACACGTCGCGCTGGTCGCTGTAAACAGTGCATCTACAAGACTGAGGCTGTTCTTTCCCTGGGCAGATGCCGTCGGCAGAATCAGCAATCCGGCGCCGGAGATTATCAGCACAAGAAAACTGGCGATGAGAGTTCGCGTGGGATTCTTGCCCGACGCCGCCAGGTTCACACTGGTCTTGCAGAGCTTTGCGATGACCTGCAAAACGAGATAGATGCCCACTGCAAAATGGCGAACCACCGCCGTTTCGGCGCTGGCCGGGTCAAACCAGTAGAAGGATCCGAATGCTGCTACTGCAAGCCCGAGCAAGAGGGGAACCTCGAACCAGTTCGCGCGCCAGAATTCGGCTTTCGAGACGGCATTGAACAGCCGGATTATCTTCTCGGCAGTGAATGCACAGAGTAAGGCGACATGAACACTGAACAAGATCCAGGCCGGCAGCAGCGGCTTGTGGAAACCGAAGAGCAGAACCAGAGACGCCACAACCAGCACCGCCATCAAGGCATTGGCACCGACCAGGGCCCTCTCCAATCGCTTGTTTTTGCAGCTTACTTGCATAAATCAATTTTCGACCGCCGGACTTAGGCCGATGATTGTAAGGGCAAAACCCTAGATCGCAAATCGAAAACTGCAAAATTCTTCAGGCGACATCGGCTAATCCGAGCGCGTCGCCAAACTTGGCCAACAGCGCCCGGCGGATATTCTTGTGCTCGGCCTTGACCAGCATCGGATCCTGTGAGACCAGCTCGAACGCATTTCTTCGGGCTGCGACCAGCAGATCGAAATCGTCCACGATGTTTGCAATCTTCAGATCGGGCAGGCCGTGCTGACGCGTGCTGAACATCTCCCCGGGCCCCCGCAACCTCAAATCGTGTTCGGCTATCTCAAAACCGTCATTGCTTCGGGTCATTATCTCCAGCCTGCTGGCAGCCGTCTCACTCTCGGTTTCGGCGAACAGCAGACAGTACGATTTTGCCTGCGATCTTCCGACGCGCCCCCGCAGCTGATGCAACTGCGCCAGCCCAAATCTATCGGCACCTTCTACGACCATTATCGTTGCGTTCGGAACGTCGATACCCACTTCCACAACGACAGTCGATACGAGCACGTTGATTCTGCCCCTTCGAAATTGCGAGGCGATCTGTTGTTTTCTCGCCGAAGGCATCTGCCCGTGAAGCAGTTCAACGGAGAAATCCGGAAAGACCTTCTCGGAAAGATATTTCCACCCATCTCTCGCGGCCTCGACGTCACCGGCCTGCTCGAGGGCGGTGATCCGGGGATACACAAAATACGCTTGCTTGCCCGCCTTGAGCCGTTCGCGGATGAACCCGTATGCCTTCTGTCGATGGCGGCGGTCGACCCAGCGCGTGACAACGGCGCCTCTGCCCGGTGGCGAGTGCTTGATGATAGAAACGTCCAAATCTCCGAAAGCGGTCATCGCCAGCGTTCGCGGAATGGGCGTAGCGGTCATAACAAGGCAATGCGGCGTGGCGTCTTTGCGCAACTGTGCTCGCTGGTGGACTCCGAATTTGTGCTGCTCGTCAATTACAACCAGCCCGAGATTCTGAAATTCTATGTCAGCCTGCAACAGCGCAACGGTTCCGACAACGATATCGATCGCACCGGATTTTGTTTTGTCCAGGACTTCGCTCCTGTTCTGTCCAGCCAGGCCACCCGTTATCAGTATCCTCTCAACGTTACTGTTTTTGAGATATCTTTCGATGCTCAGAAAATGCTGACCGGCCAGGATCTCCGTCGGCGCCATGATCGCCACTTGCATCTTGTTGGCGACAGCCAGCAAAGCGGCGTACAACGCCACGACCGTCTTGCCCGAGCCGACGTCACCCTGCAACAGGCGATTCATCGGCTGCGATCTGCCCATATCAGCGGAAATCTCGGCAATACATTCGTTCTGGTCCTCGGTGAGCAGAAACGGAAACCGCCTTCTTATTCTGCTGTCGATTTCGTCGGTGCACGGACACTCGGCAGCCACGGAGAAATGTTGAACTTTGTGCCGGCGAAGAGCCAGCCCCAACTGCATCAGAAACAGCTCGTCATATTTCAGTCTGCGCTTTGCCTGGGCCAGTTTCTTCTCATCGGGCGGCATGTGTATCCAGGCAAACGCCTCCTTTCGGCTGATAAGATTGGCCTGTTTGAGAAATGGCTTGTCATAGAATTCCGGCACAAGCTGATCGGCCGCCTCGCGCACACGACCGATTATCTTCTTGATCTGGCCGCTGCTCAATCCTTTACAGGCCGGATAAACTCCGCCGCTGAAATGCTCGGGCGACTTCTCATGTTCGGCCTCCAGCACGAGAAACTTCGGATTCGTCAACTGAAGCTGATGTTTGTACTGCGTCACCTTGCCCGAGACCATGATTATCTGGCCCGGTTCCAACTGATCTCGAAGAAACCCGCCGTGAAACCAGAGAATTCTGCACACACCCGTCTGGTCACTGATCAAAGCTTCGAACATAGGGTGCCTGCGATAGCTCTGATAATCGGTCGACTCGATCATGCCGATAATGGTGACTTTCTCATTGGGCTGCAGCCGCCCTATTTTCGTCGGCGCCGGCAGGAAGTTCCAGTCGCGCGGAAAATATTCCAGCAAATCCCCTACGGTCTCGACCCCCAACCGGGCGAAGGTCCTGGCCCTCGCCGGCCCGACGCCTTTGACGTACTGGACCGGTGTCGACAAATCAAACCCCGGTTGCGATCTCTCATTTACCTCTGTCATCACCGCTTCCTTGCGTCACTGCTGGAAACCGTGTTTGCCAACCAACTTGACAAACCGAACGTCACAGATGGTTTTCTCATCGAGTTCGCCCGCCTTCTTTTCGCATCTCACCAGTCGCTGCGAACCACCGTGGCCCACAGGGACCACCGCAAAGCCGGCCTCGACGAGCTGTCTGACCAACGGCATGGGAATGCGCGGCACGGCGGCGGTAACCATGATCCTGTCGAAACATCCCGACGGCGGTAATTTCGACGCCGGCCACCCGCAGCTTCCGTCGCCAACATGGAACTCGACGTTGCTGATGTCCAATTTGCGCAGAACCGCCTGCGCCGACGCGGCCAGCTCGCCGAATCTCTCTATCGTATAGACCTTCTTTGCCAGCTTGCTCAGGACGGCCGTCTGAAATCCACTGCCCGTACCTATCTCCAGAACCTCGCACTCGGGATCAACATGCAGCTCCTGAGTCATAAGCGCCACGATATACGGCTGAGAAATCGTCTGCCCCATCCCGATGGGCAGCGGACCGTCGGAGTAAGCCTGCGACCGATACGAGCCCGTCACAAATTCCTCCCGCGGAACCTCAGCCATTGCAGCCAATACGCGCCGATCGTTTATATCACGGCCGGCCAGATCCCAGTCGAGCATCCGCTGGCGGTTGCTTCGAAAGCTATCTTTCTTCTCGTGTCCGCACATGGCTGCAATAGTCTCTCTTTCGCCAGGGTTTGGCAAACCTTTTCTGATCCTTCCATTCGGTGGCATCCGATCAAAACAGAAGCTTGGCCGCTGCGGCGACCGCCAATATCTGAACAACAGTGGAAAACGCCTTTTGCGGGATTCGCTTCAGAAAGAATATGCCCGCAGCAGCCCCGACTGCAATAAATGGCAGCATCATCAGGTTTAGTTTGACTGATTCAGCCGTCATTTGGTTCAGGCTTGCCATCAGCGGCACCTTGAGCCAGTTGACGACAAAGAAAAACCACGCCGAGGTTCCTACGAACTCCATCTTCGGCAGCCGCATGGCAAGCAGGTAGATAACCATCACGGGCCCGGCGGCATTGGCCATCATGGTTGTGACGCCGGCCATAAATCCAAGTGCTATGGCAAACCACCATTTGCCCGGAACAGGCGCATCTTCGTCCTTTGTCCTGGCTCGCCAGCAGTTTATGCCCAGCATCACGAGCACAATTACTCCTATAATTTGTCTCAGCTGGTGATCGTCGAGGTGCCCCATACTGAAGTACCCTGCAATGATGCCTGCAAAGGCTGGTGGAAGCAGACGGATCACATGGCCCCAATTGGCGTTGTGTCTGTGGTAAGTGATTGCGAACACGTCCGCGAGGATCAGAATCCCGAGCAGCATTCCCGGCGACTTATCGAAGAAAAGCGCCATCAGAGGCACGGGCAGAATCCCGAGCCCGGGCACGCCGGTCTTGGCGATTCCCACCATCAGTGCACACAAAGCAACCACAATCCAACCTGCTAAGTCAATATCCAAAGCAATCCACCCCTTCTGAGAGTCCTGTAACTGTCTGCTCCGAATCCTCGGAATCCGCAATCTATCGGTTTTAAGCTTGCTTTGCAATTGACAATTGGCAAGCGATGGCTGAAAATAGTAATACACTGGTCCTGATTGAAAATTCCCGTTCTTGCGCGGGCAAGCGGTTTTACAATAACAGGTTGTGGTTTAGCTCGCGGGAATTTACTACCCTGAAGGGTATAACAGCCGCAGGCAAGGGGCAGAACAGCCAATGTTTAAAGGAGACCAAGAAATGAACACCCGAAAGCTTCTCTTTTACATGCTGGCGGCTCTCTTGGGGGGGTGCGTGCCTGTCATATCGCTTCACCCGCTTTACACCAAGGAAGACGTGGTATTCGACAAGAAGCTGCTTGGCACCTGGGTAGACGATCCGAACGAACCGGAAACCACCTGGCAATTTAAGTCCATTGACAAGCCTGAGAATGCATACAAATTGATTTTCACCGACGAGGACGGCTTGAAAGGTTCCTTTGTCGCCCATCTGGTGAAGTTGCAGGACAAGCTCTTTTTGGACGTTTACCCGAGTGACCTGCCGTGGGAGCCGCAAGATCCGAACGAGGTTGAGTGGCCCCACAACATCTACTTCTTGATACCGGCTCACGCGTTTATGAGGATAGACTCCGCAGGACCAAGGTTGAAGATGCGATTGATGTTGGAGAGCCAATTGAAAGAGCTGTTAGAGGAAGACCCGGATGCAATAGAACGGGTGGTCATCGAGGACAGACTTATCCTGACGGCATCTACGAAGAAACTTCAGGCATTCGTCCTCAAATACGCCGACAGCGATAAGGTGTTCACCGGCGAAATCGTTCTGGAGCGCAAGGATTAACAGTGGGACGTACTGACCAATATCATGAGCGATAAACTGGAATTCAGACGGTATCTTGTCGACATTGACTCTATCTCTTCATCTCAGCTCTTTACCGATTGCCTGGTAATAGGGGCCGGAATTGCCGGTCTTCGCGCCGCCCTCGAAACAGCCGAGCATCGCAATGTGATCGTTGTCTGCAAGGGCGGCGTGAAAGACTGTAACACTTTCAAGGCCCAGGGCGGGATCGCCTCTGCGATTGACGAGACAGATTCGTTCGAAGCACACACAGCCGATACGCTCAAGACCGGCTGCGGGATGTGTGACAAAGAGGTTGTCGAGCTTGTCGTTCGCCAGGGCCCGGAATTGATAGAGCAACTGCTCGGCTGGGATACCGAGTTCGATCTGTCCGGCAGCCATATCGCCACCACTCTCGAAGGCGGCCACAGCCATCCGCGTGTCGCTCACGCTCACGGCGACGAAACCGGCAGGATAATTGCCGAAGCACTGATAGAAAAAGTCAGGCAGAACTCGAAAATAAGGATTTTGGAGAACTTCTTCGCCATCGACTTGCTCACGAGCAACCGGAACAAGTGCATGGGAATCATCGGCCGCAACAGTCGGGGCGAGTCGCAGATAATCTGGGCCGCCAGAACGATCCTGGCATCCGGAGGGGCCGGCCGGCTCTATCGTGAAACTACGAACCCCGAAGTTGCGACCGGCGACGGCATTGCCATGGCGTACCGAGCCGGGGCGGTGCTGAGAGATTTGGAATTCGTACAGTTTCATCCGACGACGCTCTATATCGCCGGCGCGACAAGGGCCCTGATCACCGAGACCCTCCGAGGCGAAGGGGCCGTCCTTGTGGACAACAAAGGCCGGCAGTTCATGAAGGACTACGACGAAGCCGCCGAGCTTGCGCCGCGCGACGTCGTGAGTCGAGCGATTTTGTCCCAGATGCGAAAGACCGAGTCAACAAACGTATACCTCGATGTCAGGCACTTCGACAAGGCGTACTTCGCGAAAAGATTCCCCTTCATTAGCGAGCTTCTCGAAAGCTTCGACATTAACATCACCAAGGACCTGATACCGGTGCGGCCGAGCGCGCATTACATGATCGGCGGGGTAAAGACCGACAGTTCTGGCAGGACGACTATCGAGAATCTCTACGCCTGCGGCGAGGCAGCTTCCACGGGTCTGCACGGGGCGAACCGACTCGGCAGCAACTCGCTGCTCGAAGGATTGGTTTTCGGCAAAATGGCCGGCCAAGCCGTTTCCCAAGGCACAAAGTCGACGGCTGCTCATCTCAAGCACCCCCTGGTAAAATACCGAATCCCACATTCGGACCGCACGCGTCTGGATGCCGACGACGTGAGAAACTCGCTTCGAGCCCTGATGTGGCGAAACGTCGGCATCACCCGATCGGCTCGGCCGCTCGCCGAAGCACAAGAGATTATCCGGTTTTGGCAAAGGTACGTAATGGACAAGGTCTTCGATTCGCCCGGCGGCTGGGAATGTCAAAACATGCTTACCGTTTCCCTGCTGATTGCCGAATCGGCCCAGAAGCGCCGGGAAAGCCGGGGCGTCCACTTCAGAAGAGATTTCCCCGACACCGACGACGAGAACTTCAGTGAACATATCGAAATATCAGAGAATCCCCACAGCGGTTGAGACCTGCCGCACAAAGCGGAAAATACCACGAACTTCTGGCAAAATGGCCAACCATTCGCTACAATAGTCTTGAGCCGACCGGCCAATACTCATTTATCATTAATATTGTCATACCTGCGAAAGCAGGGACGCTAAGCATTCGAAAAGAGTGGGTCGGGCGGTCGCCGGTTCGCTTTGTGCGGGCCGGAGGAAAGTCCGAGCAGGACAGGGCAACGGTGGTGGCTAACGGCCACCCGGGGCGACCCGCGGGAAAGTGCCACAGAAAATACACAGCCGATGGTTCCGACTAGTCGGTTCACAGGCAATGGTGAAATGGTGCGGCAAGAGCGCACCGCGGCGTTGGTGACAGCGCCGGCAGGGCAAACCCCACCGCCTGCAAGACCAAGCAGCTGGTTACTCGGCCCGAGTGCGGTCGGTCTGCCTTCGGTGGATCGACTCGGCCAGCGGGTAGGTCGCTTGCCGATGAGGCAGAGCCGATTGGCAACAGTCGGTCAAGATAAATGGCCGCCGTCCGCCGTTACCGGTGGGACACAGGACTCGGCTTAAAGACCCACTCTTTTCGAATGCTTAGCGTCCCTGCTTTCGCAGGTATGACAATATTAATGATAAATGATTACTGTTCGCGCGGCGCGAAAACTCCGAAGAGGATTTTGACCGCAGCGGTGTCACCGCCGGCAACCATCCGGACCGTCCCCTTGTCGAACGTGATGTGATCGAACTCGAAACCGTCCGGCTGGCTCAGGGCCGCCACCACCGCGGGCGAGCTGTCAACTCTGCGCAGGATCATCTCGAACGTCTGATTCATAAGCAACCCGCAGACATTGAGCGTATTGTCGTTTTGCCCTGTCGCGCCGGCACCAAGCTCATTCAAGTCCTTGCGGAGGCTCTCCCGGATGTACTTGAGTACAGCGATCTGCCTTTCGCTGTCATCTGCGTATGATTTCTCGATTATCTCATTAGGCAACACCATCGCGCAATCAAACCGCAACCCCCGCCTGGACTTGCCCCGCAGAGTCGGACCCGTATCGTCGGCCACGAAGAAGTACTTGCGGATCACGTTCAGCCTGAACTCGTGGAATGCAACCATATTAAACCATATTCGCCGACCGTCTTCACTCTGCGCCGAAGAAGCAACAACACTGTCGCTCTGACTGAGCAGTTCGGCTCCCATAAAATGCGGCGCAAGCTCACCCTGCGACCTTTGAATCTTGCCAAGCACATCGAGAGTAAGGCTCGTCTTCAAGTTCGCTCCGTCGTAAGGCGAAGAGAGCATCTGTTCAAAAGAAAGGTTCTTCGCCCCGGCCTGTGAAAACCAGGCCGAGCACCCCCATGCCCACATGCTCAGTACGGCAAGGCAGCACAAGAAAACGACCGATTGGCGATTCAATATCTTCACAATCTGAGCAGAACATCGGCAAGCAGCAACCACAAATTGACCCGCCCTTGTCCGCCGCATGGGATTTTCCCTTAAATCGCGTTGAAAGTAGGATGGGCAACTCGTTTGCCCATGCTGTCAACATAATGCGACCCGAACCGCATGGGCAGGAAACCTGCCCATCCTACGTATTCGAAAGCCTATACCTCTTTCGAATCAATCCATTTCATCATCTTGCGAAGTTTCTTTCCGACAGTCTCCAACTGGCAGTCGTGGTCCTTTTCGTACAGCGCGTCGAAGTTCTTGTGTCCCGACTTGTACTCTTGAACCCATTCTTTCGCGAACTCGCCCGACGTGACCTCGGCCAGTATCTTCTTCATCTCGGCCTTGGTCTTATCGGTAATGATCCTCGGTCCACGGGTCAGATCGCCGTACTCGGCGGTATTGGATACGCTGTACCTCATGTAGTTTATTCCACCCTGATACATCAGGTCCACGATCAGCTTGACCTCGTGCATGCACTCGAAATACGCAATCTCAGGTTGATAACCCGCTTCGACCAGTGTCTCGAAACCGGCCTTGATCAAGGCCGTAAGGCCGCCGCACAGAACCACCTGCTCGCCGAAAAGGTCCGTCTCGGTCTCTTCCTTATACGTCGTCTCGATGATCCCCGCCCTGGCGCCGCCGATTCCATTGGCCCATGCCAGAGCGATCTGCTTGGCATCGCCTGTGGCGTCCTGCTCTACGGCGATAAGACAAGGCACCCCGCCGCCCTTCTCGAACTCGCTGCGAACCAGATGTCCCGGCCCCTTGGGAGCGATCATCACGACATTGATATCTTTGGGCGGCTCGATGTACTTAAAGTGAATATTGAACCCGTGGCAAAAGCCCAGCGTCTGGCCCGCCGCAAGGTTGGGCGCAATCTGATCGGCGTAGACTTTCGCCTGAATCTCATCGGGAAGTGTCACAATAATCAGCGCAGCCCCCTCACAGGCCTGCTTGATGTCGGTCGGCGACAGACCGTGCTCGACTGCGAGCTTATAATTGTCGGTCCCCTCTAATTCGGCCACTGCAACCTCTATACCGCTATCGCGCAGATTCAGGCTGTGTGCGTGGCCCTGGCTGCCGTAGCCGATAACCGCCACCTTCTTGCCCTTCAACGCGTCGATCGGAGCATCTTCTTTGTAATAAATCGTCACTGCCATAACTTTATTCTCCTTATCTGTCCTACAGAATCAATCAATCACCAAATTTCCAATCTTCGCGGTATGTTAATCCGGGACCACCCCCAAAGCAAGCAATTTATGGATGGGCCAGCCGAATTGCAGCCGCAGCCAGCCACTGCAGCTGGTGCCAACTGCGGCCAAGCTCACCCATACAACAAATCAAGGCTCATGAGCAAGCATCAGCAGCGGCGCTCTTCGTTGGCGAGACAGATTCGGGCGTTTCTTTTGAGGCCTTCGAGGCCTACACGCTTGATCGGAGAATCGCCAAACGTGGCGCCGAACATTTCGGCGTCCATATTCAGAATCTCTTTCAGGTCGAGATTCCCCCTGTCATCGTGAAACTTGAATTGCTCGTTCGTGCACGCCGGTGCGTCTTTTTGATAAGGGCAGACGAGGACGCATTCGTCACAGCCGAAGAGCCGGTCGGCTATTTTCGCAGCCAACTCCGGGCCGATCGGGCCCTTGTGCTCTATCGTCAGATAATTGACGCACCTGCGGGCGTCGAATTGCCCGTCGCCCCTCAAGGCGCCTGTGGGGCAGGCATCCATGCACTTGCGGCAGTCGGAACAATCCGCTGCGATCGGTTCATCCGGTTCCAACTTCAAGCTGGTGACAATCTCGCCCAGGAATATCTGGCAGCCGAGTTCGGGATTTATCAGCATGTGATTCCTGCCGACAAAGCCCAGCCCCGCTCGGGCGGCCAGCGCCCGCTCGGCCAGCGGCGCCGAGTCAACACAGATTTTGAATTTGAACTCGACGTCTATGAGCGATTCCAAAGAGGCGACCAGATCACGCAACCGTCTTTTGACAAATCCATGGTAATCTTCATACAGAGCGTAGTTGGCCACTTTGCCGGTCGGAGTCGCCGAGGTATGCCCCTCCAGCAGCTTCGGAGGTGTATAGTTCAGGCCGACGACAATGACCGATTGAGCCCCTTCCAATAACGTGGCCGGGCTGAGGCGCTTTTGCAGGTTGCGGCCCATGTACCCCATATCGCCTGCAAAGCCGGCTTCCAACCACCGTGCGAAGGCCTTCGCCTGCTCGGCATCGATCGGCGCCGCATCGGTGACACCTGAAAGGTCGAAACCCAGCTCGGCGGTTTTGCGCTTTATGTCTTGAGATAAACTCATGGGAACGATTATACTAAATGCCGCTGTGAGTTATAAGTTTGCAGTTGGCCACTGACAATACGGAGAATGCAAAGACATGGGACCAAACTCGAATGAATTACCCAGCCCGTTGCGGGGTATCATCCCACCGCTGGTCACGCCGCTGCTGGATCGTGACACGCTCGATGAGGCCGGCCTGGAGCGTCTTGTTGAGCACATCCTTGCAGGCGGCGTTCACGGCCTGTTTATCCTGGGCACGACAGGCGAAGCCCCAAGTCTCAGCTACCGCCTGCGTCACGATCTCATCGAGCGCGTCTGCCGGCAGGTTGCCGCCCGCGTACCGGTGCTGGTGGGAATAACCGATACGTCCTTTGTTGAGTCGACAAACATCGCCCGCAAGGCCAAAGACGCGGGGGCCCAGGCGGTCGTTCTGGCGCCGCCTTATTACTTTCCCGCCGGGCAACTGGAATTGCTCGAGTACCTCAAGCATTTGACGGCCGAACTTCCGCTGCCGG
>LJTR01000263.1 GCA_001303465.1 Phycisphaerae bacterium SG8_4 | reverse complement strand
ATATTTCTGCCGCCTGCGCCGGTTCGATAGCGCCGCCTGACTGCTTGAAAGCAGCTTTCTGATGATTGGCCTGCTCGTAGTTGCTGAGAGTGTACCTGATAGTCTCCGGTGACCTTCCGGTTTTGGCACTTATCCTGTTAATGATCTGGCGGCGAGACAGATCCTTGGCGGCCGTGAGTTTTGCAGCCTGTTTGACAATTTGTTGCTTTTGCCTGTCCGTCAGCCGCGCAAAATCTTTGGCCCTGCCGACCAGTTGGGGATTTGCCTCGATGAATTTATCGACCTTCGACTGAACAAAACCAAGGCGTCTTATGCCGTCGGGAAAAATGTACTTTCGCGGAATCAGACCTCGTTTTCGCCAGCGGTAGATCGTCTTTGTCGAGACGCCGAAGTCGGCGGCAAGTTCGCGGACGGTGCGTATCTTCTCGTTTTGGGCGACGACGGGCTGAGCAAGCTTGCCGCCAAGCTTTGAGATGAAGATCCTTAGATCCTCCAGCAGTTCATCGCCTTTGATAAGCTCGTTTTCATCCAGACTCTTGAGGTTGAAACCCGTGATGCGAAAGAAGACGAATTCGAACGGATATTCCTTGTCCTTGTCGATGATCGCAAAGAGTTTCTCAGCCGCATCGAGCTGTTTTCGGCGTTTTTTCTCCGGTGTAAATCGAAGTTGCATCAACAACTGCGCCAAATTGTGACTTGCTATCTGTCGCATAGGCGAATATTGATTTTACCATATGCGGGCGCATAAAAACAGCAATCTCCTGGCAGACGAAGCCCTTGGTGGCGTGTTTCAAATGCTGTGACGCTTGGAGATTTGTATCGTAATGAACAGGCACCGTGGATGACGGCAACAACTAAACCCAGCTATCGACCCCGATAGAGAGATTCAATAATCAATTATCAATAATCACTAATCAATTGTTAAGCGACTAGACTCTTGGCTACATCGACCGCCGAGGCAGCATCCGCCGCATAACCGTCGGCGCCGATCCTGTCGGCATAATCCTGTGTCACGGGGGCGCCGCCTATCATAACTTTTGCCGAGGCGCCGGCATCTCGGAGGGCTTTTAGCGTCTTTTCCATACCCGGCATAGTTGTAGTCAACAGCGCGCTCAAACCGACCACATTAGCATTGGCCGCCTTGACCTGCTCTACGAACTTCTCAGGCTCAACGTCGACGCCAAGGTCGACAACTTCGAAGCCCGCCCCTTTGAGCATCATAGCGACCAGATTCTTGCCGATATCATGCAGATCGCCCTGGACGGTCCCTATCAGACACTTGCCGAGCGGCTCGACCCCTTCCTTGGCAAGTTCCGGCTCGAGAATCGCCATCGCCATCTTCATCGCTCTGGCAGCGATAAGCACTTCGGGGATGTAGACCTCGTTCTTTTTGAAACGGGCGCCGACTACATCCATGCCCGCAATCAGCCCCTCGTCGAGAACACTCTTAGCCGGCATGCCCTCTGCGAGAGCTGCTTTTGTAATTTCTACCGCAGTGTTTTGGTCGCCTTTTATCACTGCATCAGCCAAAGCCTTCAGATCTGCCATTTCTGTTCACCTCAATAAAACACATTATCCTGTTTGCATTCACCTGCAAGCGGATTATTAGAGAGTATTTTGTCGTTCAGGACAAGAGTTAAATCGGATTTTTTACCTGCCGAATCATCCTGTTCTCAATGAGCAAGATTCAGCCCCAGAATTCATCGCCGAAACCGCCTGATTTGGACGTAGCAGCAGATATGGCCCTGCTCAGTTGTGCCCCGCCGAAGCGCCTTTGACCGTGACAGTCTGATTTGCCTCAGCGGCTCTGATGGTGACCACTGAGCCGTCAAGAAACACGACCACAATGTCCACCGACCGATGCCGGCCAAGCCCGAAATGCAATACGGGGTCGTCCTGACCCAAATAGCCATAGTTGCTTTTGGCCTCGCGAAATCCCAACAGAGGACCCTTGCCACGGGCGCCGGCCGGATAGATTCTCACCTTGGCGCCAAAGGCCCCGGCCTGTCCCCCGGGCGAAGTCAGCTTCACTCTCAACCACTTGCTGTCTGAGGTGCAGTCGTTGCGCACAAGCCAGTTGCGAGAGCGTTTTACCCCGACTGCAAAGTCAAGGTCACCATCGTTGTCAATGTCGGCAAATGCAATGGCACGGGGATCGTTTATGCCTGAGACGGGCACCGCCGGCCCAGGTGAAAAGCCGCCCGATCCGTCGTTAAGATAGATCCTATTGTCGCCCGCAAAGACAAGATCGAGATCCGTATCGTTGTCCAGATCGGCAAGGCCCGCCATGTACCCGTCAACCTTGGAAAAACTGCGGACGAAGGTGAATTTCCCCTCACCGTTGTTGAAATATAGATGGCCCGACTCGGCGGCATCTACCAGTATCATGTCCAAATCGCCGTCGTTATCGATGTCCCCTGTTGTGACACCGCCATATGCCCGATGCCTGATCCCTATCGAATCCGGTTCAATCTTCCTGAATCTGTCGAGAGCCCCGTTGTTGGCAAGTATATTCAAATCGCCGTCACGATTACAGGCTATCACGTCGATGTCTCCATCACCATCGTAATCGGTGTCGGTAGCGCCCTGTCCGGCGGGGCAGTCGTGTAAGGGGCCTGACTTTAGCGCAGCAAAACTGAAACTGCCCTTGTTCTCGTAGATTTCATTACGCTCACTCTTCGGATCGCCCGAACCTCTCCAGCCGGCAACGCAGAAGATATCCAGATCTCCGTCCCTGTCGGCGTCGAAACAAATCACACCGCGTGTCTCTTCCTTGCGCTGCCTCATGCATAATGGCGTGACTTCTTTGAATGTGTCATCACCGTCATTTCGAAAGATGTTGTTGTGGTTGGGATAGTCGGGGTTGTCCCATGTCGTTCCGTTGACAAGATCATAGTCGCCATCGTTGTCCATATCCGCCCAGCAGGCGCCGTGACTGCCTCCATCAAAATCAGCAATCCGGCGGGAGAGACCCTCACCGGCAAAAGTGTTGTTGCCGAGATTTCTAAAGAACAGATCCGGCATAGGCTTGTCGAAGATCATGGTAATATAGAGATCGACAAGTCCGTCCTTGTCGACGTCTGCAAACATGACACCATGGCCGCCCAGTTCATCTTTTGCAGTCGGGCCGCCAGTTGCGGCCTGCAGAGTTATATCCGTCAATGAAAATTGGCCGAAGCACGCTGCTGTACAAAAGACAAATACAACTGAAAAAGCCGATGAATCCATAATGGTGATGTTCGTTCTGGACATTATGGGGGTCCTCCCTAAAGAATATTGTTGTTCTGTCCGACTCAGGCGAGGTGCAACATCCTGGCAGAAGCCCATTTAAACAGTAGTCGGCTTGCCACTGCTCGCGAGGCTTTAGATGGCACAGCGTCTGATATTCATCGATCACACCTTAAATGTGCACAAGCTGCCCCATATGGTCAGTGACCCAGTCGCCTGAGCACCGCGCGCATGTCCCTTGCGCTTTGCACGTAATCCGGGCCCCGGCTATCGCGTTCGACCATGATCCATCCGTTATAGTCGATGTCTTTGAGTGCTCTCAACACTCCTTTCAGATCCAGAGCGCCTTTGCCCAGGTCACAGAACTTCTCGCCCTTGCGTGTTCTCTTGCCGACCATTTCGGGGCGGATGTCTTTTAGATGAACATAGCGACATCGCGAGCCAAGGTCGTGAATTGTCTGAACCGGATCCGACCCGCAAAGAGCCAGGTGACCGGTGTCGGGACATGCAAAGATGCCCGGCCGCTCATCGAGATAGCGCAGCATATCTTCCCGCGTCTCGACCTCTCCAGGACGTCCGCCCTGGCCAATGTGCGGGTGAATCACAATGATCATCCCCCGCTCTGCCGCATAGTCGACCCATCGTTTGGTCTGATCCTTCGGAACGGCCGAGCGGACAATCTGCGCCCCGGCTCCATGCGCGAAATCGATACCCTCTTTGAGACCGCCTCCGATCGCAGCACAGCGAATTCCAAGCTCGGCACATTTGTCCTTAACCGCCTCCGCCGGCAGGCCGATCTGTTGAGGCTTGGCCTCGAAGCCGTCGTAGCCGGTCTGCCTGGTCAACTCCAACCGCTTATCGAGAAACTCACCCTTATCCCATGCCCGGTCCCAGTTCCAGAAATGATGGCCTATGAGCCACTTCTTCCGCTGAGGCGCGGCGGCCTCAACCGACGAACTCGCCGCCAGCAAGGCAACGCCTGCAGCGACTCCGGCAAGCAACTCACGTCTCTGTAAATCGCGCATCAATCCACTCCTGTTTGTTCGCGATGAATTCCTATGAGCTCATCAGCCACTTGACAATCCTTGCCGACACTCCCCCGGGTTGTCCTTGGTCAACATTCAGACGCTGGGACTTACCCGCCGCGGAATAAGCTGCCCGCACAATGCCTGTAGATTGGGCAGTCTCACCACAAATCCAGAGCCGCTGCGGGCCAGAGAGAGCGAGCAAGGCGGGAAGGTCGCCGTACTTGACGGCTCCGGGCAGGAAATTCACATCCCGGTAGGACTCCAGATTGGCAAACCGAAAACCACCGGTATCGATAGCGGCGCTGTCCACCGCCGCGCCCGCCATGGCCCGGGCGGCAGCCACCCAGGGGCCGGCACCGTTGACACCAATCAAATGGACACCTCCGACACCATACTGGTCGCTGCCGGCGAAAGAAATAAGAGTGAGGATATCATGCACCCGTTGAGCGAAAAGCGGATGATTGTAACCGAAGGTGAAACCAGCATACGCCCGTGGATTAGTGGAAGCGCGGCCTTCGGCAAGCGGTTTGCCATCGGCCAAGAACTCGCCCTGGTAGAGCAGGTCCGCACCGAGAACTATCATACCGGCATCGAGCAACTGTTCGACCTCGCGAGCAATCCGACCCTGCTCGTCTACTAAGCCGCTCTTGCCCTGACCGTCTATCCAGATGACGACCTGCCTGTTCGGCCGTGTTCGCTTGGGCAAGAATGACACAACCGGCAACTCTTCGCCGTGCCGCCTGGCACTGATCAGATCCTTGCGATATTTGTAGCCGTCCATATCAAGCTCTCCGATCTGACGGCGCTCTACAGGACCTACCTCGTCAAGCCTTCGACCGATGATGGTTGCAAAGGCGCCTCCCACGATTTCACGGAAGCCAGCCAACGATTCGGCATCCTTGGGGGTCAAGGCAGAGATCTTCCGATCAGACTCGTCGGTCACATAGCGCAGCAGCCGCCGCTCATGGTCGGGATCATCTGCTGGCCTCGGATGCTCGTCGTTCCAGACGGTCCATTCGGCCTCGGTGAGCGGCGGCCAGTCCTCCTCGACAACAGGCTCTTCAAGGCCAAGGGCCAGATGCCTGTTGAACCAACTGTACATCAGCGCCCGGCTGACATAATTGTAGTTGTGAGGAAAGTGCAGGAGTTCGTGACAGATGACATCCTTCTCCGCGCCGAGCATGCCGTAGAGCTGTTTCAGCTCGGGATACCCCTTGGTCATCATATCTCTGGTCCAGTCGTCCGCTGCGGTCATCCCCTGCGGCCTTGGCGCAAACAGGGCGGCCAGTTCCACATTGCCCGTCCCGATGCGCAGCAGAGAGCAATTCTCACACGTGCAGCCGCCCTGCATGTCCGTCGAGACCATTCCATTGGGAAATGCCACGACCGGTCTGGGATCGATAGCGCAAAGCAGTATCGTCTGTGTGCCACCGCCGCTTCCACCGGTGACACCGATTCGTTTCGAATCGACCTCGGGCAAGCCACAGAGAAAATCCAGCGCCCGTATCGAGTTCCAGGTCTGCAACCCCATGATACTCTGCAGTCGCGACTCGGCCTGCGTTGCATAGAAGCCCCAGTTTTCCTTGGTGTTGAACTCTGGCCGCTGTTTGCCAAACTTGTGAGCGACCTCGCTTGGGATTTGCACGCTGTCCGCATAGCCGATCATGTCGAAGATGAAGGTGACACAGCCCATGCGAGCCAACTGGGCGCACCGGGCGAGCTTCGGATAGCGTCCGGATCCCTCGAACCGCTCGGCGCCTCGGACTATCTGCTCGCGAATTCCCTTCTCGCCATAATCCTGGAGCCTGCCTCCGTGACCGTGAGGGCACAGAACTCCCGGCAGACGGCCCGCGACTTCTTTTGGCTTGAAGAGCAAACCGGTGACGAAGTGACCCGGCAGGCTTTCGAAGTATACCTTATCTACAGTAAAACCGTCCCGCTCGACGCGCCCGTGGATGACCGGATTGAGGGGAGTCTTGTCCGGCATTGGCCATATTCCGGTCGCTACCAGAACGCGCCGCTTCAAATCATCGCTGCGCTGCTCCCACTGCTGTCGCGATGTCGGGACTACAAACGGGAAGTAATGTCCGCTCAGTTCCTTCAGCGGTCCGAGCCGCCGGTCATTTGGGACCTCGCCCGCCGGCAAAACGCTTACATCAACAGCCTTTACTGCCACACTCATCGGCACAAGGATAGCTATTGCTGCCAAACAAGCAATGTACAATTTGCGTTTCATGACATGCCTCCAAATATCTGCGTAAAAAAGCTGACTTGCGGAGCCGCGCCGAGAGTTTCGGCGCCAGGCTCCTTCTGATCGGCCCCAATCGGTCGGTGGTGCCGACAACAAATGCAAGTATAAACATCTGTCGACTCGACATTATATACCCTTCAGGGTAGTGAATTCCCGATACTAAGATCATAAACTGTTATTGTGAAGCTACTTACCCGCGCAAAAACCCGAATTTTCAATCGTGAGCACTATAATTTCCACCTCATTGTCACTAAGTAAGCCACTGTCACTGTTTTCGCTGCAGGGCAAGCCATGAGCGCATTTGATAGCTGCAGGCACACTTGGACAAGCCGTC
>LJTR01000262.1 GCA_001303465.1 Phycisphaerae bacterium SG8_4 | reverse complement strand
CAGATCCTGGGCCATGGGTCAAAGAGGCCCAGAGCTCGCTGGCGTACGGCTTCAAGGCGACAAAATTCGATTTGAATCGTTTTCGCGGGGAAAGATGGAACCGCACTGCGTCGGCACAGGACATGAAGGCATGGGTCAAGATACTTGAGGCAGTTCGCAAGGAACTGGGGCCCGATTTTCCTCTCGGCGTTGATTTCCACTGGGCACTGAATACGCGAGAGGCTATGACTTTTGCACAGATGGTCGAGCATCTGAATCTGTGGTTCCTGGAGGACCCGATGCCGCCGGGCAATCCCGAAGCCTTCGCCAGATTGACGGCCATGAGCAAGGTTCCCATCGCAACAGGTGAGAATCTCTTCACTCGACAGACCTTCCGGCCCTACATCGAAAAGCAGGCCTGTGACATCATACAGCCCGACACTCAAAAGTGCGGCGGGCTGCTCGAGACCAAAAGGATCGCCGACTGGGCCGACATGTACTTTATCAACATGCTCTGTCACAACATGTGCTCGCCGGTCGGCACCATCGCATCGGGACACGCCTGTGCTGCCATTCGTTCCTTTGTCGCGCTCGAATCCGACAGCGTGGAACTGAAGCATTGGCCAGACATCATCAAACGTGACGAGCCCATTTACAAAGACGGCTACCTCGAACTGCCCAACAGACCGGGCCTCGGCATAGAACTAAACGAGCAAGTCTGCCGCAAACACCTGTCGGCCGGCTCAGGATTCTTTGAGTGAGCAATTCCAAAATGAAAGATCACGGACTCAAGATTATCCCAAGCTGTGGCATACTCTTGTTGTTGGCCACATCCTGGGCGTGCGGTAACCAAAGAACCACAACAGTTCTTACCGAGAATTGGCATATTAAGCAGCTCGATACGGACAAAGCCGACATTGCCGCTTTGACTCGCTCTGCCGCTTCGCCTGATTCGACCTGGTTGTCCGCGCTGATGCCAGCCCAGGTGCACGAGACCCTGTTCATGCACGGGAGAATCTCCGATCCGCACGTTGGCAAGAACGCCGCGGACTCGGCGTGGGTGGGCGAGAAAGACTGGGCCTATGCATGTGTGTTCAAAAGTCCGCGCCACAGTAAAGGGCCGATGTTCTTGCGTTTCGAAGGGCTCGACACGCTGGCGACCGCATATCTGAATGGAAAAAAGATCGGTGAATTCAACAATATGTTCAGGCGGTACAGCGTCGATGTGAAAGAACAGTTGTCACCAGGCAATAGCGATAACGTGTTGCTGATCATCTTCTCGTCTCCACTGCGATTTGTCAGCAACGTGGAGAGGCCCGATCGCCACAAGAATCTGCCCAAACACAAGTGGTTGCGCAAATCGCATGGTGACTTCAGCTCGTACCTTGGCGCCAGGCCTCATGCTCTGAAGGTAGGAATATTTCGCGATGTTCTGCTCGATATTCCGGGGCGATCCTGGATAGAGGATGTCTGGGTCAGGCCCAAGCTTGACGCCAACTTCAAGCAGGCCAAGGTTACGGTCAAAGTCGAAACAGGCGGTGCCGACGGCGGATTCGACTGGATATTGAAGGACCCGTCGGACAACCGGATCAAAAGCGGCGACGGCAGACTATCGGGGAACTCATGCAGTTTTCAATTCGTTATTGACGATCCGAAACTGTGGTGGCCCCGCACACATGGGGGGCAACCTCTCTATCAGCTCGATATCATTCTAACAAACGGCAACGAACCGGTGGACCGGCGCAGTGTAAGCTTTGGCATAAGGGATGTTCGCCCGGTACTGAAGGACCCGCAGACGGGGGAGAGGCGATTCCGCTTCGATGTGAACGGCCAGCCGATCTTCATGCGCGGCGCGTGCTGGGCACCGCTGGAAGGAATGACGCACTGCTGGGACAGTGAGCGAGCGGCGCGGCTGCTCGATCTGCTGGAGCACGGACAGATGAACGTACTGAGGGTATGGGCCGAGGGACACATACCGCCGCAGGAGTTTTATGACCAGTGCGATGAGAGGGGGATCTTAGTATGGCAGGACTTCATGTTTGGCTACAACATGCACCCGAGCGGCGAACCTGAGTTCGACGAGAACTGCCGTTTGGAAATCGAGGGTATGATTCGCATGCTGCGGAATCACCCGTGCATTCTGCTCTGGGTCGGAGGTAATGAAAACCACATGGGCTGGAACTTCGGCCAGGGAACGAATCCGCCGATTGGTCTGGAGTTGTTTCACAAGATTATGCCGGCGGCGTGTGCAACTCTCGACCCTGACCGGCTGTTCCACGCCAGCTCACCGTACGGAGGGCCGGTGGCAAACTGGCCGCTCGAAGGCGACTGGCACGACTACTCGACTCTCAAGTTCGTCCCGGAGGCTTCGGTGCCGCTGTATGCTTCCGAAGTCGGGCGGGCAAGCGCGCCGTCGCTGTCGAGCATGAAGCTCTTTCTCAGCGACGAAGAACTATGGCCAGAAGGATTCGACCCGGCGATACGCACGCCGGGCCGGGCGGCATGGCCGGCGATGTGGCAGTACAGGTCGGTGGGAGGATCGTGGGACAAGGTCGGAAGGGTCGGGGACTATTGCGACCCTGCAAGTGCCGCAGAGCTTATCCGCGTGCTCGGTATGGCACACGGCGAATATCTCCGCGACCGTATCGAGCGAGAGCGGCGCGGTGTACCCGACGGCGAGCCGGACGGAAACCGCCGCTGCTGGGGCAATATGATATGGCGTCTAAATGACTCATGGCCGATCATATACTGGAGTGCTATCGACTATTATCTCGAACCGAAGATAGCCTACTGTTTTGTCCGTAGGGCTTATGATCCGGTTCTAGTCTCGTTCGAGCAAACTCAGGATCGGATTGCAGTATGGGTTGTCAACGATTCGCCCGAGACGGTTTCGGGAAAGCTACAGGTAAGGCGGCTGCAGTTCAACGGGGATTCGCGCGGGCAGTTGGAAACACACGTTACGGTCGCGCCCGGTCAGGCGAAACGATGTCTTCTAACCACGGACCTGGGGCCGGTTTATTTGCGCAGAGAATTCCTTCACGCGAAACTGGGCGAGAGGAACGCCAGTTATCTGCTGATAGGAGAGAGGTATCTGCATCTTCCGAATGCGAAACTCACGGCTCAGGCAGTTGGAGACAAGATCGAAATATCCACGGATGTTTTTGCCCGGACGGTCTCGCTCGAAATGAACGGGGTCACCGGAGCGGCATTCGAAGACAATTTCTTCGACATGGTGCCCGGGCAGAAGCGGACGATTTCAGTAATACATCCAGCGGACGGCGCCCGGGTCGTAACCGTCGCCGCCCTGAACGCCAAGCCTATACGCTTAAGCATAGAGTTAGAGTGATACGGAGACGATTACAATGTCGAAAGGCAACACATTCAATCGCAGAAGGTTCCTCGGGGCCGCCGGCGCAGGGGCCGTCGGGGCTATGGCTCATTCGGCCTCGGCTCAGGGCACTCTTACAATTCGCAAACAGGCACAGATACCCTACAAGCCGGATGTGTTGGTTGTAGGCGGCGGCCCGGCGGGAATCGGCGCCGCGCTGGGGGCGGCGTCAAGCGGGGCCAATACTCTGCTGATCGAGCACCACGCGTTTTTCGGAGGAGTGGCGTCGTGGTGTCTGGGGATGCCGATAAACCAGATGCGGCCGGGCAACAAACCTCGCTCGAAACTGCACGAGCTGATCCTTGCCAAGCTGCGGGCTTACGGTGATCAGGCAGTCCGAGTCGGCGAGCATCAGTTGTGGTGCAACGTCGATTATCTGAAGGTCGCCTTACTTGATGCTCTGGACGATACCGGCTGCAACTACCTGATCCACACGCGGGCCATCGATGCCGTTGTAGAGGGCGATCGAATTGCAGGCGTCGTGGTGGCGACAAAACGAGGTCCGGCCGTAATTCGCGCAAAGGCGATCGTGGACTGCACAGGCGATGCAGATGTGGCGTATTACGCCGGCGCCGAGACGATGAAAGAAGTCGGCTCGCTGTCACCGATGACGCTTTGTCTGAATCTGACCAATGTCACCAGCCAGCAGGTGCGCAAGGCAAACATACGGGACATCGCGCGCAAGGCGAAGAAGAAATACCCGCTGATTCCGAACGGATGGGGGCTTGGCAAGGTCTCGAACAGTAGCAGCTTCTATATCAACCACGCCGGCACCAGAGACCTGGGTCAGTTCGACGCCACCGACCCTCTCCAGCGCACTGAGGCCGAGTGCCAGAGCCGCAGGCAGGTCTTGCAGATGACCCTGGCGATGCGCGAGTTCGGCGGAGAAGAGCTCAAAGACATCGAGCTGATCGGCACCGGAACTCAGATGGGGGTTCGCGAAACGAGGCGGGTCAAGGGGCCCTATGTCCTGACCGAGGAGGATGCTCTGGCCGGACGCAAGTTCGACGACGTCATCGCCTGGCGCAGCGGATTTCTGGACATAGGTTTTGTGCGGCTTTCCAAAATGAAGATTCACGATGTTCCTTACCGGGCAATCCTGCCCGCCAGGCTCGAGGGCTTGCTCATGGCCGGGCGATGTATCTCGGCAACCCACGTCGCCGCCTCGGCCGGAAAGAGCATGGGCAACTGCGTGGCGACGGGTCACGCGGCAGGACTTGCGGCGGCGATGGCGGCAAAGAAGCGGTGTCAACCGCGCGAATTGAAAGTCGGCCAACTTCAGGACACCCTCAGGGCCGATGGCGTCGATCTTGCCCGTGGAGGTGACAGCCAGGACGAACTCGTGAACAAGGGGTAAGTTGCTCCTGCCTCATCAAGAAAAAGCTGTCGGGCGGATGTCACTCTGTGCCGACTCAACAGACGCGCGGGATGAATCGATATCTGGTCTTCTTCATGTACCGCCTGTAATCGGAGAACTTCTTCAGGAAGCTTTCCTCCACCAGAGCCCTGCAAATGTACACTGTCATCCACACCAGGTAGCAGAGCAGGCCGGTAAAGGTGTACGCCCGGCGGTAGCGGAAAAAGGCCAGGAAGAAGTAGCCAAGTTTGAAACTCGTAGCCGGGTGGCGAACGATCGCGTAGGGACCCTTGGTCTGTATCTTCTTGTAGCACAAGTTAGATGTTGAGAAATTCAGGGCGCTGCCGCTAAGAACGTACAACACGAGGAAGATAAGCAGGACAATCTCGAGTCCGAAGTTGAAGGAACTGTTGCTGATCAACGGCTCAGAATTTGTCACGAAAGATAGAAAGGGCACGAACTGAATGGCATAGCCCATAAAAGGTGCATAGCAGATAAGAACTACGAACCAGTGCAGTGGGTTCAGATCGATTTGGCGAAAGCGGCTCCTGGTAAACCAGGATTCCCAGAAGTAGCCGATAGCGCCATTGTTGGCATCTACGGCCCAGGCCAGTGCTGTGGCGATTGCAAGACTGGATGCAAGATTCGACTGGAAATTTGGCCCCCGCAGGAAGCCGGTGACGCCTTTTATGTTCAGGAATACCTGCTCGAACATGATAGGGACATAGTGAATTCTGATGATCGCCATAAGATAGATGCGCTTGTAGGACTTTTTGCCCAGTCGCCGACCTACAAGCTTGAACTCTCTGTTCTTGAGGCATTTGAGCAATGAGATAATCCTCAGGTATGGATCTCCCATGACATTATCCTGACAGTAGCGAAACTTTTCGGCCAGAAAGAAATAGGGCAGTCCCAGTATCAGAAAGAGTATGAGAAAGTCGCCGAAGAATCTGCGAGTGTTCGGCGTGAATTCTTCGTAGAGCGGGTGGGCAGCGTAAAACCTGGTCACACCATATATAATCAGTCCCCACAGGACGTACTTCCCGATGGCTTTCGGAATGACTTGTCTAACGGTCCTTTTCTGATATTGCTGCTTGTCGGTTAGAATCGAATGCAAAGTGTAAAAGCCGATCAACAGCAACGCCGGTGCGTAGAAGTATTCATGCACGTCCAGGTCGCCGGAAGTAAACAGAGCCAATGAAACCGCAAAAGACAGAAATATTCCCAACCAGCAAAGATGCGGGTGAATCATCTCAGGCCTGGAAGAGAATTGCCGACCGCGACCGGCCACACAAGTCCCTGCACTGACATTCTTGCGATGCCGTGATAACAAAGTCTTCCTTGGCTTTTGCATGTTTATTTAAACGGACAGTTCCCCGCGATACTTAAGCGAATTTTGGCAGAATCCGATAACGAAGCTTAATTTCATATTCTTGGGACAGGTTTATGGCCCCGGTCATGATTATGACAGGCACCAACCTTGACATTGCTTGCCCACCTTTCGAAGCAGTCCGTCTAAGACGATTGACGCGGCCTGCAAACACCAGCGCAGATGCCCCACTGCCAAATTGCCCTCACAGTGTAGCATATCCGGCCTAAACTGCAGGCGACCTCAAGAGCCCGTCCTTGGGGCAACCTCGGACGCTCTGTCATCAGAAGGAAGGTCTGCATTACAATAGTTGTGACCAAACGACGTCTTTGTGTGCTGAGCTAATCAGTGCAAATCATGGACTCAGATGCCCAGCACAGGTAACACCACGAGATACATATGCAGCATGACCAGTGCGATGCCTAAGATGTTCAGCCAGATTCCGGCCTTGCACATTTGAGAAATGGTGATTTCACCTGATGCAAAGACAAGGGCATTTGGCGGCGTCGCGACGGGCATCATGAACGCGAAACTCGCGGCAATCGTGGCTGGAATGATCATGAGCAGCGGATCAATGCCGCAGCCCTCGGCCACCGCTGCGAACATCGGCAACAGGATCGCAATCGAGGCGGTGTTGCTGGTCAACTCGCTGGCCAGCGCCGGCACCGAGGAGGCCAGCAATATCATCACCCAGGTAGGCAGATCGCCGAGGCCGCTGACGCTGCGCCCGATGAACTCCGTGACACCGCTGCTCTTAAGCGCTGCAGCAAGGC
>LJTR01000261.1 GCA_001303465.1 Phycisphaerae bacterium SG8_4 | reverse complement strand
CCTGCCATCATGAAATGTGAACCTTTTCGCGGAAAAAGGCGCGACACCCCGGGCGAGAAAGGCCAGCTCGCCTGTCGACAGCCGCTGTGATTTAACGCGCCTGCCGTTGTCGTCCTTGACAATGTCACCGGCTGTCGCCATATCCCTTGGCAGAACGACCAGGTCCGTTCTTGCCCAGGAGCAGGTGTTGAATACATCCACGGCAGCGACCATCTTTGCGTCTGTCCGATGCGCTGCCAGGGAGTCCTCAAGCAGCCTCCTGGATTTGGTGTCAGCGTCGAGTGCGAATGCCTGCTTGATCTTCCACTGCGCCTTTGTGAAATCACTTTCCGGCTGGCTTATGCTGCAATGAGCGCCCCATGTGTGCTCGTCGTAGAGTATCACATCGCGCCACGCGGCGTCGAACTCGGCGGCTGGGTAGTTCGCCGGATCGAGCATTGCCCAGAGCGTCTCTGCCTGCAGGAGGCGTTCGGCAGCGCTGCGGTTGAGCGCGGTCTCGCGCGCCGATGATCCCGCCCCGTCTTCCCAGTAGGGCGTGAAATCACCGCGTTCGGTGCCGAGCCTGTCGGCATACCGGCTTTCAAACTCCCGGAACATCTCGCTGGTCGTAGCGACAACGATTTTCGGGTAGGCATATTTCTCGTTCCAATCCCGGACGAATTCGCTCAGCTTCGGGTCGGGCGGTCCGTTGTCACCGCCGATCGAATAACGAAGCTGAACCATATCGTAGGGATACTGCGATTCCTGCAGCCGTTCGAGGTAGCCGAGAAGCCTTCCTCCGTCGAGGCGTCCGCTGTGGAAGAAGGAATATCCCTCGCCCGCGACCCAGCAGAGGATCTTGTGCTGTCTGCATGGTGACTGCCAGTAGAAAGGCCTGTCTCCCCATCTGGAGAGTGTGTAGCCGATACGGTGTCCGCGGTTGGGACCGACAGAGAAGTACTTGACTCCGCTCTGGGCCAGGACCGGCACGATCCCCCATGTGTAACCGGGCACATCGGTAATCATCGCGGTATCTATTGTCAGATCGTAGCGGTCTCTTAGTTTCTGGGCATAGTCGACAAGCCGGATGAGCTCCTCAGGCCTGCACAGCGCCGTCAGCTCGTTACCGTACAAGGCATCCAGCCCAATCCAGCCCCTCTTTACCCCATCGACGAACGCGGCGCGATCCTCCGGCGAGGCCTGCTTTAGATAGCTGTCTACGGCCCACAATACCTCGACATTCCATTTGAACGGCGCCGCGGCCGGATAAGCGGCTGTCTTGCGCGCCAGCTCAATCACCTCCTTGAAGTATTGCCAGTGCTTTCGCTCGACCTCCGTTTGTACGTGCGTGTAACCTATATCCACGTGCGAGTGGTGAAGCAGATAGACCTCCCACTTGCGTACCGGCTTGATGGTCACTTCCCTTTTTCCGATCGACTTTCCGGCCACCTTCACGTCAACGGCAACCGATGTCGGACTCTTGACCGCGGGCGTAAATCCCTCAATGACCTTGAAGCCCGAACCGAGCGACTGTCTCAGAGGTTCGCCTCCGTCGACGGCGACCGCAGCGGTGGCGGGCTCGCCGATATGCAAAACGGAGGCGAGGACCGGTTGGTACAATCTCTGGTCATCGCGTCTGACAAGAAACGGCTGACTGTAGACGTTCAACAACGTGTTGACAGCCGCGAGCGGTCCGGCCTTGACTGCCGCGGGCGCTGTGAGTGCCAACTGGTCGTAGAGTATCCAGCTTCCGGCCAGTGTTCTGATCGTAATCTGGTTATTGCCCGCCTTGAGTGCTCGGGCGGCGAAATCGATGATCAGACGGTGCTCTTTTCCTTTGTCGGGCTGGCCATGTGCCGAGGCGTCGCCTGCGCCGCGGGGCAGTTCACGGATAAAGGACTCATTGTTTATCTTGATCTGCAGTCTCGGCGGCTGAGAACTGTGGGTATCGACGAGGTCGAGCGTGAGCCTGCAATCGCCCGAGATCGGCGCCGCTTCGAGTCCGAACAGAATTCTAAAAGTGTGACTCTTGCTGCCTGCCCAGACGTCGGCGGGTCCCGGCTGTATGTAGGGCCAGTCCTGTTTCGGATCGGATTGGCCCGCTACAAACAAAGCGTCATGAGGAAAACTCGTCGAATACTGGTTGCTCCTGTTGGGACCCAAGGCGAATTCAGCCGTATTGTTGTCAGACTTGCCGATCTGCCAGAGAAGCTGGTTGTTATCAGCGGCCGGCGAGGTCAGGGACCAACAGAACGACAGCATCAGCACCACGGTTGCTTTCATCACGGCTCGTTTCATTCCACCTGCTCCCTTCTTTTCTCGTATTGTGTGTCGCGTACTGCATATTGCGTGGCACGCGCGACGCATCACGCACGACACATGACGAATTACCGCCGGCCATTGTACCGGCATAGTCCGCCGAACTCCACATTGTTTTGGCGTCTGGCTGTCATTGGTGTGAACGGATTTTGTGTAGTATTCGTATCCACGCGAGAGTATATTGGTGCCGAAGCACAAGAACCCGATTGAGACGGCATAGAGGTTATCGATGATTGAGAGAAATGGTAGGACAAGTCTTGTTCTGCTTTTGGCCGCAATATTGACCGCTGTGACCCAAGGGCAAGAATGGACACGGTTCCGCGGGCCGAATGGCCAGGGAATAAGTCCGCCTATGGCGGATGGGACGATCCCTGTCAAGTGGACCGAGCAGGACTACAACTGGAAGGTGAAATTGCCCGCCGGCGGCCACGGCTCGCCCGTGATATGGGGTGAGAGGATATTTGTAACATGTGAGGATCCCGAGCAAACCGGCGGCATCCTGCTGGCACTGAGCACCTCCGACGGACGCGTCCTGTGGCGCAAGAAATACAAGCTGTCGGCCTATCGCTTCCACGGCGATAACAGCTATGCGACTTCCACGCCGATCGTTGATACCGACCGTGTCTATGTTCTCTGGCAGACTAGCACCGAGACGATTATCGCCGCGCTAAGTCACACTGGAGATGAGATCTGGCATCGCAAGCTCCCGGGTATGCACACTCAGTTCGGGGCCGGAACATCACCAATGCTTTACGACGATCTAGTGGTGTTCACCCACGAGCAATGGGCAAATGATAAGGGAATCGAAGGCAAGTGGGTTGCCCTAGATCGGGCGACGGGTCAGACACGCTGGACGAAAACGCGCGACAACAAGCAGGAATCGTATTCGACGCCCTGTGTCTATTCTCCCGCGGGCGCCGAGCCTCAGTTGATCTTCACCAGCGAGGCCCACGGAATCACGGGCGTCGATCCAAATTCCGGCAGAACTATATGGGAACTTCAGTCCGTGCTGCCCGCCCGGGCGATCAGTTCACCCGTCATTGCAGGCGATCTGCTGATCGGCACATGCGGCAAAGGCTCAGCAGGGATAAAGTTGTCGGCAGTCAGGCCCGGCTCAAAGGACGGCTCCACGGAGCCCTCCCTCGCTTACACGTGCACCGGCAAGGCAGCCCCGTATGTTCCCACACCGCTGTTCAAAGACGGACTGCTCTTTACCTTTCACGATCGGGGAGACATCTGCTGCATGCGTGCGGCCGACGGCGAGCTGCTCTGGTGCGAAAAGCCGGCCGGCAGGTTCTACGGATCACCCGTCTGGGTCAACGGATCTCTGTACTGCATGGACCGAGCGGGCGCCACCGTCGTCGTCGAAGCGGCGTCGACTTACAGACTACAGGCGATCAACGAACTAGGCGAAGGCAGCCAGGCGACCCCGGCTGTTGCTAGCGGGAGAATGTACCTGCGCACATATTCCCACTTGATCTCGATCGGAGGCAGATAAGAATTATGAATCGAAAATTTGGCGTCTCCGCGGTGCTGTTTACAGCATTCCTTGTCTTGACCTCGTCGATCTTGCTGTCCGGCCAGTCCCGGCCGGATGCCGCGCCGAGCGCGAGCGAATCACAGGACGTCAACCTGCCGGGTTCTGGTGCCACTGTAATGCAGAGCCCGGCGACTGCCGATGCCGGTGTAGCGCTAACCGTCGAGCAACTCCAGACGCAAAAGAAGCAAATCGCACAATCGCAAGAGCTGAGCGAAGACGTGAAAGCCAAGATCGTTGAGATATACGACAGGGCTTTGGCTCAGTTAAAATCCGCGGGCGAATTCGAAGTCAAGAGACAACAGTACGGTCAGCAGCGGAAAAACGCTCCGGATAATCTGGAGAAGACGAAGGAATTGCTTGGTGCTAAGGGTGCGCCCGCGGCGCCGCAGGTCGCTGCTGGCACCACGTTGACAGAAGCCGAGCAGGCGCTGGCCGCCGCGAGACTCGCCCTCGAAGAGGCTAGGAAGAACGTCGCCAACTGGGAATCCGAGCCGAAGACCAGAGCCGACAGGAGAACCAGGATACCGGAGGAATTGAACACGCTCAGGCAGAAGCTCGAAGAGACAAAGGCCAAGCTTGCCTTGCCCCCGGCTGAAGGTCAGAGCAACGAACTGGCACAGGCCAACCGGATTCTCTTGCTCGCCCAGCAGCGCGCTCTGGAGAACCAGATAGCGGCCAACACCGAGGAGCTGTTGTCATATGACGCCGGCAGCGAGCTGCTCGCCGCCCAAAGGGATCTGGCCGCACGACGACAGAGTTCGGCAGAAAATGTGGTGGAGTTCTGGCAGCAGAAGGTGGGCGATTTGCGACAGAAGCAAGCCGAGGCGGCCAAGAGCGAAGCGATCCGCGCCCGCGAAGAGACAACCCACCCGGCGATTCAGGCCATAGCCGAGAAGAACGCCGAACTTGCGGAGACCCAGGCTTCGCTGGCGAACAAGGTTCAGACAGTAGCGAAGTACTCTGAGGAGATTGAGGCCAAGCTCGAGACCGTCAAGAAGAGTTTTGCCGAAACACGCGCGCGAGTCGATACTGCCGGACAGGTCACCGATGTGATGGGGATGTTCTTACTGGGTGAGCGGGAGAAGCTGCCAAGCATCGGGCCAAATGAGCGGCAGATACGAAACCGACCGTCGGAGATTTCACTGGCTCAGTTCCGCTGGATGGAACGCGACAGGGAATGGTCCGACCTGGGCGATCTTGCCGATGAGCTGGACGCGATTCTGGCTGGGCTAGACCCAAATGTTGCCGAATCGCAGCGGCAGGCTATAGAGAAGGAGGCCATCAACTCCTATGACAGCCAGCGCAAGCTGCTCCGGGCAACGGCGGATTTGTACGGGGACTATTCCACCAAGCTGGCAAATCTCGACGCCACAGAACGTCAGTACGTCGAAACCGTACGGTCATACGCCGATTTCATCGACGCCAGCATTCTCTGGGTCAAGAGCAGTCCGGCATTGCGTTTGTCCGACCTTCCCACGAACATCTCTGCCGTCAGGTGGCTGCTTTCCCCGGCCAACTGGCGCCGAAGCGCACTTGCCCTGTGGGCCGACTTCCAGAAGAACGTCTCGCTGTATTTGGCGGCGCTTCTGGTCATAGTCTCATTGGTCGTGCTACACCCGCGGGCGCACGCCGGCGTCGAGGCCCTCTCCGAGAAGGTCCGTCAGGTGCAGACCGACAGCTTTGGCCACACCCTCAAGGCGCTCGGTCTGACGATATTTCTCGCGGCAACCTGGCCGGCTATTCTTTTGGTGATTCAAAACCGTCTGTCGGCGGCCGCTGGGGATCATGACTTCTCCCAGGCGCTGGCCACGTCTTTGCTTGGACTTGTGCCTATCGTATTTGCGCTCTGCTTTCTCCGTCATTTTGCCATGCCGCGTGGCCTGGCTCAAGACCACCTGCGCATGCGCCAGGAACCTCTTTCTTTCTTCCGCCGAGTGCTAGGATGGTATCTTTTGCTGACGGTTCCGATCACGTTGATAGTGCAGCTCATGCAGAACCAGCAAACCAGTGAGCAGTGGTACAATTCCGCGGGGCGCCTGTTCTTTATGGCCGGCCTTATTGTGCTCTCACTTCTGCTTTTACTGCTCTTGCGCCCGACCGGGACACTAATGGAACCATATCTGAGGCAAAGACGTGGCAGTTGGCTGGAGCGCCTGCGCTATTTATGGTATCCGCTGTGCTTTGTGCTTCCGGCGGCATTTGCCGTGCTGGCGGGGCTGGGGGACTTCTACGCGGCCCGACATCTGTACGAAAAGCTCGT
The DNA here is from genome assembly GCA_001303465.1 of Phycisphaerae bacterium SG8_4. Taxonomy (GTDB): domain Bacteria; phylum Planctomycetota; class Phycisphaerae; order Sedimentisphaerales; family Anaerobacaceae; genus SG8-4. The sequence continues at coordinate 785 of LJTR01000261.1, read as the reverse complement.
GGTCACCATGGTCCTGATTCTTTTGACGATTCTGGTCCGAGCCATGTTCGTCCGCTGGCTGATGGTCGCACAGCGCAGACTTGCCCTTCTCGAAAGGCAGAAACGCGAGGCCGCCGAGCTGGCAGAAGGTCAGAGTGAGTCTGCTCCAGCAGCCGAGCCAACGCAGGGCAAGGCAAAGGACGATGAAACGACCATCTTCCAGATATCGCGGCAGACTCGGCGTCTTATCGACGTGACAACGTTGCTTTTTCCGGCAGCCGGTATATGGTACGTCTGGAACGATGTCCTGCCTGCCCTCAACGCTCTGGCAGAAAGGCGGCTCTGGCGGATGGACGCAGAAACGCCGGTGACCGTTGGATCGGTGGCCACGGCCCTGGTGATCGTGGCGCTGACCGTGATCGTGACCCGAAACGCACCCGGTCTTCTGGAGATCATCATACTGAGGCGGCTCCCGCTTGACCGCGGCATTCGTTTTGCCATAACGACAATTTTCCGGTACATACTGGTCGTCGTCGGCACGGTTCTCGCTTTCACCGAGATAGGAATAGGCTGGTCAAAGGTTCAGTGGCTCATAGCCGCGATGACCGTTGGATTGGGCTTCGGCCTGCAGGAGATTTTTGCCAATTTCGTCAGCGGCTTGATCATTCTCTTCGAGCAGCCGATTCGCGTCGACGACGTGGTTACAATCGGCGAGGTGACGGGGAACGTCTCGAAGATCAGGATTCGGGCAACCACGATTCGCCGGTGGGACCAGCGCGAACTGGTTGTGCCGAACAAGGAGTTCA
>LJTR01000260.1 GCA_001303465.1 Phycisphaerae bacterium SG8_4 | reverse complement strand
ACTATAATGGCTACTGCGGCATATTCTGCACGCCCTGGCTCAACATGGCTACCGAACCAAGGACACCCAGCGCTGCGGCCGCGCCGATAATGGCCGCGAAGACCAATCCGATGATGATCAGGATGCCGTGGATCTTGAAGAATAGACCAATCTTGTCGAGCGCCAGGTACAGGTACTCCTGATTATCAAGCTCGGCGGCGACCCGTATATTCTTGGCCGCCGACATGAGAGTCAAGCCCAACCAGATCGGCAGCCAGCACAGGATGATCCCAACGAGACTAAGTGCCATGAACACGCCGTTGAGAATGAAGACAATCCCCATGAGCTGCATCCAGCCCTTGGCATGGTAAAGCGGTTTATCCAGATAGTGGACCACGGACATCTGCGCCGATGCGGACGGCGGTTGTGCCGCTCCCTGGGATGATCGCGGCGGTTCAACAATCGGAGTCGAGTTCGGTTCTGTTGCCGTAGGCGGGACCGGAACTGTACCAGTGTGTTCTTGTAGACGAGTTTCGTCGGTCATGGCTGTTCCTTTCGATTTTTTGGGGTTTACATGCAGGGAATCCTTGCGCTGGTGCGCTGGAATACAGATCGACCAAACAGACAGGTGACTTAAGCGTAATCAGCCCGGAACGGGCAGCATCGACCCTTTATTGCATTCGAAGTGCGATAGAGGTCCGAAAACCCAAACAAGCGGGCGAAGAGGGCTGTGAGAAGATCTCAGCTGTCCGATTCAACTATGCTTTCATATTCCTGATGGTGGCCTCTACTTTTTTCGTTCTTGAGGCAGGAGTCGTGTTCCCAGCACAATGTGCCTTTTCAAAACTCCGGTAAGCTCCTACAATCTGTTGTCACAATTTGTGTTTCTCCCCCGTCAGCCTTAGTGAAAGGAATTGTTCGTTGACCGAGGCCGGAAGACAAAACGCTTGCGAAGTGTCTAAAGGTGTTAATGCGAGAGGGTCTTTGACGCCTGAGATGCTGGTGCGTGATCACGCATCGGCGGTGCTCGGGCTCTGTATAGCCCATGTGAAAAACTTTCACGACGGCGAGGATATCATGCAGGACGTTTTCTTAAAAGCGTTCACTAGGCTCGACACACTGCGGGATCACGCGCGGGCACGCCAGTGGCTTCTCAAGATCGCCAGGCGGATGTGCATCGACCATTTCAGAAAGCGCCGTACTCGCCGGCCAATCGCCGACGCTGAGGCTGTCGCCGCCAGGGCCGACTATAGCAATGAGCATATGGCGCGGGTACATGCGGCGCTTTCAAAGCTGCCCGACGGTTATCGCGACACGATCAGTCTTTACTACCTTGACGGACACGACTGTGCCGGCGTGGCGCGGAGCCTTGGTATCAGCAACGCGGCGGTCCGACGCCGATTGACCAGGGCCCGCCTTATGCTGCACGAACTGCTTGTGGAGGATAAATCATGACCGCTTCCAATGACTGCCGGAATCGACAGGAGACAATTGCTGCTCTGGTACTTGGAGAGTTGGAGAGTTCAGCGGCAGAGGAGATTAGAAAGCACATCTATACCTGTGAGAAATGCCGTCTTCTTTATCAGGCTCTGACAGAGGAAGAAGAGACAATTCGATCGGCATTCAAGGCTGTTGAAGACAAAAGTAGAGCGGTCGCAGACAACCTTGTCGCGCAGTTTGACAAAGACTCGCTCAAGTCTTCTTTTGGCACTGCGATTCTGCATCGGCTCCGGCTTGTTTCGAGCACACCGAGGAGACTGGCGGAACTGGCCGCGGCGGCACTGATCATTATAGGTGTCTTCGTTGGAATATACCATTGGGCCGGCTCGAACGTAGCCTGGGCCGACGTCGTCGAACAGTTTCGCGCCATGCCTTTCTTCAGTGCATCGATATATTCCAGGGATGATGTCACCGCCGAGCCACAGCAGATCGAGTTATGGATGAACCGCCAGGGAAAAACCCGCATGCGTCTCGGAACACAGGTTATTTTCGGCAGACATGGCCAGATCATCGAGAGCTTTGATATAAAGACGCGTGCCAAAGTGGAGCCGGACGAGCGTGCGGCCATGTTTCTCAGGAGGATAGGCGAAGCAGACGAGTTCTCGCTCGATTCGATAGTCCGGGTCATGTTCGCAGGTCAGAAGCAGGATGTGACGCCACTGGTCAATCCGGACGCGGTGATCTCAGAGGACATGGTCGTTTTCGACGTGAATTTGCCCCGAACTGCCGAATGGGTACGCATCTGGGCGTTGCGGGAAAGCCGTCTTCCGGTACGAATCAAGGTCTGGAATCCCCGTGACGGCGCTTCGACCGATGCTGTCTTTGAGTATTCCAGGGAGCAGGCCGATGATTTTTTCGATCCCAATGCCTTCGAGGATGTTCTGAGAACTGGAGGCTCCAGCAGCCGTGTGAACCTAGCGTACGCCTTCCTCAAAGACTCGGGCGGCAAGAAGATCACGCCGGAGGAAATTTTCGCTAAGTCCGGTTATCACATGCCGCAAGTCAAACGTCTCGGCGTGACTCCGGAAGGAGCCGTTTGGGTGACAGCCGGCAAGGGCCGCAACCGAACACCCAACGGCAATGTCTTCCACGGTTTCTCGCGAATAGAGGACGACCTCGGACGAACCTATTTCGGTGTCGGGGGCGGGCACCGTCTCGAAGGTGACGTGTCATTCGATGTCTTCGTTCCCATTGACTATCCCTTCGACGGAAGAAAGCCGACGAAGATCACGCTGTTCTGTGAAGTCGAGGACTACAATCCCAGCACGGAGCCAGAACTGATCGGCACCATTGACCTGACCGAATGGGAGCGGAACGCCCCCTGCCCCGACCTCTTTGGCCCCAACTATGCGGACACGTTGAGGTTGAAGATATCGCTGGCCTACAAGCTCTTCGCCTCGGAACACGCCGAGAGATTGGATCGTTTGGCCCGAACAATTCCCGAGTGGACTGAACAGCCTGAGAACAAAAGCCTGCTGCTCTTCCGGATACGTCTGGCCCAAAAACACGGTAATGACGAAGAGGTCATCCGGATCGGTGAAGCCCTTGCCCCGCTGATCTTCGAGAAGCCGCAGAGGGAGTCACGATATGGCTTGAGAGACTACCTGGTCGCTCTGGCCCGGACCGGTCGAATCGATGAAGCGGCCAAACTCTTCAGAAAGATCGACGCCATCGACGAGATGTTGCCTGAAAAATCCGATGAGAGGTACTATTGCCGCTTTATAGAGAACACAGCCGATGAACTGATGAGGGAAGCGGAGCTCACACTCGAGCAGATCAATAAGATCCTTGGCTTCGATATCTCCAAGCGAAAGGAATACGAGCACATCTTGGAAAGGGCAAAACGTGCAGCGGCCGAGCGAAAAGTCCGACAGGCCGCCGAGCAGCGAAGGAAGGAGATAGCCGACTATTACGAGACACATCCACTACCCGATCGTATGGAGCTTCTTAAGAGGGCCAGCGATGAAAAAATATATCTGATGGGTGTGCCGAACACGGTGCCGGGCCACGAGGACTTCAATATTCTCCCGATCAATTACAAGATCAGCGGCCTGGTTTCATCCCTGCGATACTACGGCGAAATCCAGCCGTATTCGCTTGTCCCGTTGCGCATCGAAGCTGAGGCGGCCGAAGAAGAACTCTTTGCGGATCTGATCTACAAGGACGGCTTCGGACCCAGGGAGAGGGCCGAGTTTGTACTCAACTGGTTCGGTATGGAACTGATTGTCGAACCGGGAGAATCGAGGAAGGTGATGGTCGCCAGACACGATGGCCGGCTGCTCAAGAGTTACAAGCAAGTCAAGGCGCCTCTGCCTTACAACGCTGAGAAAGAGTCGAGGGTGGGGATGAAGAAGGCAATGACGGTCGGTGGATTCACCATGAGACAATTGCTGCTCGGACTGGCCATGGAACAAAACAGAGACATCGAACAGGACGCCGAGAAAATGCTCATTGTTGACGAAACTGGAATCGAAGGTCCCGTCAGCATAGAACAAGCATTCTGGCCTGGCGATGACGGGCTCAGGTTTGCAGAGAAATGGTTCGAGGAGAACTTGGGTGTCACCTTTACCGAAGAGACCCGAACCATGCAGACCTACATCATAAGGAAACGCCAACAGTGATGGGGGCGAACGACATGAAAAGCAGACTAAGCAGCTTTGAGAAACGACGATTCGGTTTTACGCTCATCGAACTGCTCGTAGTGATCGCAATCCTTGCCGTCTTGATCGCCATCCTGTTGCCCTGCCTGCACGCGGTTAAAGAGCAGGCGCGCCGGGCTGTTTGTCAGAATAATCTGCATCAGGCAGGCGCAGCTATGTTTATGTATGCCGGTGACTTTGATGATGCCTTGCCCATCGGCAGTATTATTGATCGAACGGCCCCCGGATATGCGACCTCCTGGGACCAGGCCGATCAGATGGCCCTGGTCAATGCCGAAACCATGAGGCACCTGGGAGCCGGTTACGGTCTGACCGATGAGCACGCGACCTGTGAGACGGCGCGCAAATACTTTGAGGCCAAGGAGGACTGGTTGGAACCTCGCCAGTCCTCACCTCGCTACACGCAGGTATTTCAGATTGGATGGATCTATTGGGGTGCACGCGGCAGCTGGAGGGATCCGTATACGGGCAAGGAGTATGTCACCGCGTGGAAGCTCTCGGATCGACCCACGTCCAAGACCCTGGCCACCTGTTTCTGTTACAACCGATATGATGCGGTGGGACCGGCTGGCCCGTGGCCGACATGGTATGCCTCACATGCACAGGGCCGGTTCCTCTGGAATCAGGGCGTTGCTTTCGAGCCGAAACCGGATGGTCTGGTGGTCGGTTATCTGGATGGAGCTTGTCGTTTCGTTAGATGGAACAAACTTGCCGGCGCCAACCACGAAGGCCATTATATCGTCTATTACGACAATAGCATGTGAACGAGTGGCTCGATCACACCAATAAGCAACCTGCGCGGGTCTTGCTGGCCGCCCTCTTCTTGCCCGGACCTTTCTTTGCGCCATTGAGCCCGGAAGGCGAAAATGGCGGAAAATCTCAACTACCCTTATACTAAAGTTGCCTTCTCAGTTGTTATGTAAGTGGCAATCGATTGTTCTAAGCTTAGAGATGTGGTCCTTTGATGCTGGAAGACAGGTTACTTGTATGGAAGTTCAATCGCGGCGACCTCGGCGCCCTGCGCGACGTCTACGAAAAGTACAAGGATGACCTGGTAACATTGGCGGCCGCTCTTTTGACTGATGTGAGTTCCGCCGAGGACGTTGTACACGATGTCTTCGTGTCCTTTATCAAGTGCTCGCGGACATTCAAATTAACTGGAAGCCTGAAGGGCTACTTGGTGGCCTGCGTTGCCAATCGGGCGCGCACCAAGAACAGGTCGCTCCAAGTACGGAATCGTGTCCTGCCGGACAGGACAGACACGGCCGATCCTGATTCCGGCAATCCGGAGTTTGCCGCCGTGTTCGGGGAAGAACTGCGTCAGTTGAGCGTGGCCCTCGAGCGGCTTCCGTATGAGCAGCGAGAAGTCCTGATCCTGCGTTCGCGCGGCGGGATGAAGTTTAAGGCGATTGCCAAACAACAGGACGTCTCGATCAGCACTGTGCAGGGCCGTTATCGGTATGCGTTGAACAAACTGCGATCAATGTTGAATGGCGAGGCACGAGAATGAGACCGGCAGATAACGTCAATGACTCGATCAAGAAACTGCAACTGAAGGCCAGTGCCGATCTGGACAAAAGGGTCCACGGCGGTATTTCGATTGCGCTGGCCAAATCTCAAGGGACAGAACCGGCTGTTACCGGGCCGACTATACTGAGATTCATTGCAGAAGGCAGTGTGGCGAAACTTGCCGTCGCGGCAGCTATTCTTATCGCCTTTGGCATCGGCTTCTCTACCGGTCGATGGTCAAAACCAGATCATCTGGCGCCCCACTCACTCGACGTTGCCACCTATAACTCGATAGCCCTTGAGTATCCGACCGCCCCGAAGGCCGAAGGTAGCTTCTGGCGACAAAAAGCCCTCGCCGCGACACAGCGCAGAACCTATGTCGACGTCCGGTTCACCAAAACAGAACTGCTTGGCACGTACAAGCAACATCTAAAGGAGAAAACACTATGAGTAATCAGAAGATAACATGGTGCCTTATCGCCTTCTACACCGCCGTATCTTTCTTTGCCGGCTGCTACCCTAAAGACTCACTCCAATGGTCCGCAGACGGCTCCACCGGCATCTACAGCAAAGACGGCGCTCTCTTTATCGTCGATGGCAATACCGGCTCTCTCACACAAGTCGCTCCAAAAGAGACTACCACCCTCTGGCCCGCCATATCACCTGACGGCTCCCAATTCGCCTGCGGCCGGTTAGTCAAAGTAGATGACTTCAACTATGCCTTCAACCTTCTTCCTCCCGGGCAGGTCAAAGTAATCAAAGCACACGCTGAAATCCTCAAACAGAAAATCCTCGTCGAAGGACTCAAGGGCAGTGACTTTCCCTTCTTCGGGAAACCTGTTACCACAGACAACGGCCAGAAAGATTCGTTCAATGACCAGCACGTCGCCTGGGTCCGGAGATATCTCGTCGAAAACCTAGACACTCGACTCGCACCTAAAATCGGTATCGAACTCATCAACAAAACCAAGTCCAAAGACCTGACTTACTGTCAGCTTGTTTGCGCTCCCACCGCCAACCCGAACGACCGCAAGATTCTCGCAACAAGCTCGCAGCAGCTCTGGCGCGTCCGTTTCTCACCGGACTGCCGGCTTATCGCCTATGGCGCCGACCGCATCAACGGCAGCGCGTGGGACGTCGGATACGACCTGCACATTGTTGCACCAACCGAAAACATCCCTCCAACGCTCGTCGCGCCGGCCACAGCTATTGGCTATGCCTTCACACCGGATTCCCGTGCAATC